>USOG01000136.1 GCA_900556365.1 uncultured Collinsella sp. | reverse complement strand
GCCTCGCGCGCAACTACGAGCTGGTCACCAAGCACAACCTCAAGTACCGCCGCTACTACCACCAGTTCGACTACTAATTTCATTTGGGGGAAACCGCAATGAGGCAATACATCTTCGCCAGCCACGCGCATTTTGCGACCGGCATCAAGGAGAGCACCGAGCTGCTCTCGGGCGCGCGCGATAACGTCCACGACCTGTCGATGTTTGTCGACGGCCGCACCGACGTCGCCGAGGAGGCCGCCAAGCTCCTGGCGACCTTCGACCCCGCCGACGACGTAATCGTGTGCACCGACCTGTTTGGCGGCAGCGTCAACAACGAGTTCACCAAGATCGTCCAGACGCGCCCCAACACCTACCTGGTTGCCAACATGAATCTGCCGCTGCTGATCCAGCTGCTCTTTTCGGACCAGGAGGCTCCCGCCGATCAGGTTATCCGCGAGATCCTCGCGGCTGACGACACGCGCGTCAAGTTTGTCAACGACCTGCTGACCGATGCGGATGACGAGGAAGAGTTCTAGTCACCGCCTGCTATTAATGGGGCCGGGTTTCCGGCATGAGACCTTTGGGGGTCAATCATGATTCAACTGCTTCGCGTCGACCATCGTCTGCTTCATGGCCAGGTGGCCGTCTCTTGGGTCCAGGGCTTGGGCTCTGACTGCATCTTCTGCGTTGGCGACAAGGTTGCCAACGATCCCGTCTGGAAGACTACGCTCAAGATGGGAAAGCCGGCCAACGTCAAGCTCGTCATCAAGGACATGGAGCACGCCATCGAGGCCATCAACTCCGGTGTTACCGATAAGTACAAGATGATCATCTGCGTCGCCAGCATCGCCGAGGCCAAGCAGCTTGTCGACGGCTGCCCGCAGATCACCTCCATCAACCTGGGCAACACCAAGTCCAAGGACGAGCAGCGTCCCGATGCCCGTAAGATCTCCCGCCAGATCTTTGTGACTGCTGCCGAGGAAGAGGACATTCGCGAGCTCGTCGGCCGCGGTGTCGAGGTCGAGATTCGCGCTCTGGCCGACGACCCCAAGGTCGATGCCCTAAGCGCCCTCTAATTGGGAACCACGGGCGGCGCGCACGGCGCCGCCCCTATTCGTGGGCGTACCGGATAAACGCTTTACCCGTTACCCCCATCTACCGTTCACCGGGAGTACACGCCCGTTGAGCGATTGGTATTAAATAGTTTTCTCATGACTATATAATTGGTATCAAATCATTTGCACCGGTTTAGGTGTTAACAGCACACCGGTACAAGCTGGATCTGTCTGGGCGATTGTCGGCATGGAAAAGGGCGCGCTGACAAGTCGGGAATCGCCGCGCGGATCCAAGAGGGATCAAAGGGAGGAACAATGCTTGTTCAAGCGATCCTCATCGGACTTATCGCTGCCTTCGGTAAGCTCGATTATCAGCTCGGTACGCTCTATGCGTTCCGCCCGATCGTTCTGTGCCCGCTCGTCGGCATAGTCCTCGGGGACCTGCAGTCCGGCCTCGCCATCGGTGCGAGCCTCGAGCTGCTCTTCATGGGTTCAATCTCCATCGGCGCTTACGTGCCGCCCGATGAGTGTATTGGCGGTGTGCTCGCCTGCGCCTTCGCTATTCAGCTGGGTCAGAGCACCGAGGCCGCTATCGCGCTCGCGATGCCCATCGCCACTCTGTGCCTGGCCATTAAGAACGTCGTCAATGCCGGTATGCCCCTTCTGGTCGACCGTGCCGACGTCTTTGCCAGCAAGGGTAACCTCAAGGGTATCTACGCTATGCACTGGATTATCGGTCTCGTGATTGTCGTCCTGGCCTTTATCCTGTGCTCGGTCTCCTTCTATCTGGGTGCCGACGCCGTTCAGGGCCTGCTCGACTTCATCCCGACGTTCGTCCTCGATGGCTTTGGCGTCGCAGCCAACATCCTGCCTGCCATGGGCTTCGCCATGCTCGGCCGTCTGGTGCTTACCAAGCAGCTCGTGCCGTTCTACTTCCTGGGCTTCCTGCTGTGCTCCTATGCCAACGTGCCCGTCCTCGGCGTCGCCCTGATCGCAATCATCATCGGCATCGACAAGTACGACCTGCTGGGCCTTGGTGGCGCCCAGTCCCAGCTTTCTGTGGAAGGGGATGAGGACGATGACTTCTAATTCCGAGAACCAGATTACTCGCTCCGACCTCATTAAGAGCGCCGTGAACACCGGCGCCCTGGGCATGGAATTCTCCTGGACCTACTACAAGCAGATGAACATTGCCTTCTGCCTGATGGTCGCCAACATGCTCAAGAAGATCTATGCCGGCCGTCCCGATGATTACGCCGAGGCCTTGCACCGTCACAGCGCATTCTTCAACATCACCCCGCAGCTCGCTCCCTTCGTGGGTGGCATCGCGATGGCCATGGAAGAAAAGGTCGCTCGTGGCGAGGTTGAGCCCGAGAGCGTCAACGACATCAAGGCCGCCCTCATGGGTCCGCTTTCCGGCCTGGGTGACTCCTTCTTCCTGTCCACCCTGCGCGTCGTCGCCGCTGCCGTGGGCATCAGCCTGTGCCAGGCCGGCAACGTCTTTGGCCCCATCGCCTTCCTGCTCGTCTACAACATCCCGGCGTTCCTGATTCGTATCTTTGGCGCTATCAAGGGTTATGAGCTAGGCATTGGCTTCCTCGACGAGGCTCAGAAGACCGGCCTGATGCAAAAGATCATGGCCTGCGTCGGCATTGTCGGCGTTATGGTCGTCGGCGCCATGAGCAAGGACATGTTCTGGGCTTCGTTGCCCATCGCCATCGGTCAGGGCGACTCCGCCCAAACTCTCCAGGACATCCTGGACGGCATCATGCCCGGTATGCTCGGTATGGCCGCCTTCTGGCTCTACTACTGGCTGCTCTCCAAGAAGATCAACCCGATGGTCCTGATCCTCTGCACCATGGTCGTGGGCATTATCGGCGCTTACTTTGGCGTGCTTGCCTAATATGTTCGAATCGCGCTTCCATCGCGTCTAACGGTTGCGTCGATCTTTGGGGGGCTTGTCGCATCTGCGGCGGCCCCCTGTTTTTTAAAACTCCGTACGAAAGGGGAGGGCTATGGTCGTACCCGAGCTTTCGCTCATGAACATCAACCATCGTTACTACAGCATCGAGACGTTTTTTAAGGCTGCAGGTGAGGCCGGCTATCGCAATATCGAGCTGTGGACCGGCTCGATGCACCTGTATGTGGATTGCCATGAGCACGATTCGGTGGATAAGATTCGCGATCTTGCCGCCCAATACGGTATCAAGATCGTGTGCGTGTGCCCCGAGCAGAACAACCCCAAGCCGTGGAACGTCGCGGTGCGCGGTGAGGCGGGCCAAAAACGCATCCTCTCGTACTTTAAGAATGTGATCGACGTTGCCGTTGAGTTGGGCGTGCCGCAGATTCTGGTGACGAGTGGTTGGGCCTATCTGGACGAGCCGGCTGAGGACGCCTGGGCCCGCAGCGTTGCCATGCTGCGCTCGGTGTGCGACTACGCCGATACGCGCGGTATTCGCGTCGCGCTCGAGGCCCTGCAGCCGTCGGAGTCCGTGTTGGTCAACACCGCACAGGATGTCGCGCGCATCCTCGAGGCGGTCGATCGTCCCAACCTGAAGGCCTGTATCGACTTTGGCGCCATGGAAGTTGCCGGCGACACGATCGACGGCTACTTTGAGGTTTTGGGCGACAAGATTGTTCACACCCACTTTGTGGATGTGGGCGGCGGCACGACGCATCTTGCCTGGGGCGACGGCGAGCGTGATATGCGTGCCGACCTCGAGGCACTCATGCGCCACGGCTATACAGGCTATGTCTCGGCCGAGACGTGTGATGGCCGCTACTATCAGGATCCGTCCAAGGCGACGACTCAGGTTATCGAGATGTATCGCCGTGTGACAGCGGAGATGGAAGCCGAATAACTAAACTGCGCGGTTGCGCCGGAAACGCTTGGGCGGGTCTGGCGCAACGCTTTTATAGCTGGCGAGTTGTGGGGAACCCGTTGGCAGTAGCGCTCGAAATAGACAACTATTGGCGTTGTAATACCACTCGGGCGAGGAAACCGACCGTTCGCCGCAAATCTCCGTGAGTTTGGATTGGTATTAAATAACAAGCAATCGTATGGCTATAATTGGTATCAGCAAGAAGCGCGATGTATAGAATTGCGCACATGTGATGGGAGGACACACATGAAGGAGACCGAGAAGATCGAGATCATGCACTTCGACCAGGAGGGCTACCTCGAGGACGGCAGGAACGTCTACGA
>USOG01000135.1 GCA_900556365.1 uncultured Collinsella sp. | reverse complement strand
GGTATTGGCATGTGGGAGCGCAGCTGGGAAAAGATGGGCGCGCACCCCGACACGCAGAACCGTACGCGCGGCTGGCGTTTTTGCGTTTGGGCGCCCGATGTAAAGAGCGTCCATGTCATTGGCGAATTTAACGACTGGGATGAGGAAGCCAACCCGCTGGTCCCCATGCATACGAGCGCAATTTGGGAAGGCTTTATTCCTGGCGCCGAGCAGGGCCAGCTCTATAAATACCTCATCGAGACCAACGAGGGCGAGAAGCTCTACAAGGCCGATCCGTATGCCTTTAAGGCCGAGTGCCCTCCGGGAACGGCGAGCGTGCTGTGGACCCTCGACGGCTATAAGTGGAACGACGCCGCATGGCTCAAGCGCCGCGCCGGCCACAACCACATGTCACAGCCCCTTAACATCTACGAGGTGCATATTGGCTCGTGGAAGCGCCACGGCGACGCGCCGCAGGGCGATCCGGACGAGTACGGCAACTACCCCGGCCCCATGGACCCCTTCCCCGCGCAGCGCGGCGAGTTTTACACCTACGACGACCTGTCGGTGGAGCTCGTGGACTACGTGCGCGACATGGGCTATACGCATATCGAGGTCATGCCGCTTATGGAGCATCCCTTCGATGGCTCCTGGGGCTACCAGACGACCGGCTACTATGCCGCCACGTCGCGCTACGGTAACCCGCAACAGCTCATGCACTTTATCGATGCGTGCCACGAGGCGGGCATCGGCGTGATCATGGACTGGGTGCCCGGCGGTTTTTGCGCCGACGCCCACGGCCTTGCCACCTTTAACGGCCACATGCTGTTTGAGCACGAGATCCACCCCAACTGGGGCACGCACAAGTTCGACTTCGCACGCGGCGAGGTCCGCTCCTTCCTGGTCTCCAACGTGCTATATTGGCTCGAGAACTTCCACGTTGACGGCATTCGCATGGACGGCGTGTCCAGTATGCTGTACCTCAACTTTGGCATTGACGATCCCGGCCAAAAGAAGTTCAACAAGTACGGTACCGAGGAGGACCTGGACGCCAGCGCGTTTATCCGCCAGGTCAACTGCGCCGTGGAGGCTCACTACCCCGACGTGATGATGATGGCCGAGGAGTCCACCGCGTGGCCGCTCGTGACCTACCCGCCGCAGGACGGCGGTCTGGGCTTCCACTACAAGTGGGACATGGGCTGGATGAACGACACTCTGCACTACATGCAGACCGATTTTCCGTGGCGCCCCGGCAACCACGGCCTGCTCACGTTCTCCATCATGTATGCCTTTACCGAGAACTTTATTTGCCCGCTGAGCCACGACGAGGTCGTGCACGGCAAGTGCTCGCTCATCGGCCGCATGCCGGGCGACTGGTGGCGCCAGTTTGCCGGCCTGCGCACGCTGGCCTTCTACCAGATGACGCACCCCGGTGCCAAGCTCAACTTTATGGGCAACGAGATCGGCCAGTTTATTGAGTGGCGCTACTACGAGTCCATCCAGTGGTTCCTGACCGAGGAGTACGAGACCCATGCGCACCATCAGGCGTTTATCAAGGCGCTCAACCACCTGTACACCGCCGAGCCCGCCCTGTACGAGCGCGGCTACACCGACGACGGCTTTACCTGGATCGACGCGGACAACTCCAAGCAGTCCATCGTGAGCTTTGTGCGCCAGGGCGAGGACGTCGACGACGACCTGGTGATCCTGATCAACTTTGACCCGGCGAGCTACGAGAGCTTCCGCGTGGGCGTGCCGCGCGAGGGTGACTGGGAGGTCATCTTTGATTCCGACCGTCCCGAGTTTGGCGGCAGCGGCTATGCCGGCGAGGAGCCCTACACCTGTTCGAGCGAGCCCTATCCCTGGAACGGGCAGATGGACTCTATTGAGATCAAGGTGCCCGGCCTGGCTGGCGTGGTGCTTAAGCGCCGCGGTCCCAGCAGCTACAAGCCGCCCGTGGTCGAGGAGCCCAAGAAGGCGACGCGCAAGCGCACGTCCTCGGTAAAGCCCAAGGCCGCGGTTGCTAAGAAGGCTTCGGCTAAGGCGAAGGCTGCCAAGCCCGCCGCCAAGCCCGCCGCCAAGGCCACGGCCAAGTCCGCCACGGCCAAAAAGGCAGCCACCAAAAAGGCTGCTCCCAAGGCCAAGACAGCTGCCGTTAAGGCTCCTGCCAAGAAAGCGTAACAAAGCCGTTACAGCTGTAATTACCCGCCCCGCAGGGGCGTAGGATACAAGTCATAACCGTTCCGGGAGAAACATCCCCGGGGGAAAGGAACGTATGAATAAGATCTTCGACAACAAGCAGGAGTTTACCGAGCTCTATCGCGATGCCGTCATGAGCATCAGCGGCAAGAGCGTCGAGGCCGCCAGCGACCTCGACCGCTTTAACGCCCTGGCCAAGCTCGTGGCCGAGAAGGCCCGTACCGTTGCCACCAAGAGTGACGCCCGCGCCACCGCCGAGGGCAAAAAGCGCGTGTACTACTTCTCGATCGAGTTTTTGATCGGCCGCCTGCTCGACAACTACTTGCTCAACTTTGGCGTGCGCGACATGGTCGCCGAGGCGCTCGACGACATGGGCTTCGACCTGTCCGTCATCGAGAACCAGGAGCCCGATCCGGCGCTGGGCAACGGTGGCCTGGGCCGTCTTGCGGCATGCTTCCTGGATTCCATGGCAGCCGAGGGCATTGCCGGCTACGGCAACGGCATGCGCTACCGCTACGGCCTGTTTAAGCAGGAGATCGTCAACGGCAGCCAGGTCGAGGCCACCGACGAGTGGCTCACCCACGGCTATCCCTGGGAGGTCCGCCGTCAGGATAAGGCCGTGACCATTAAGTTTGGTGGCCATGTTGAGGGCTTTGAGGAGAACGGCCGCACGTTCTACCGCACGGTGGACACGCAGGACATCCTGGCCGTCCCTTATGACATCCCTGTCGTGGGCTATGCCGGCGAGACTGTCAACAAGCTGCGCGTCTGGGCCGCCGAGCCGGTCGAGGAGCACTTCGATCTGGAGGCCTTCAACCGCGGCGACTACGCCCTGGCCGATGCCGAGCGCGCCGAGGCCGAGGCCATCAGCGCCATCCTCTACCCCAACGACGCCGGCGAGCACGGCCGTCTTCTGCGCCTGAAGCAGGAGTACCTGTTTGTCTCGGCCGGCATCTACAGCCTGCTCGATACCTTTGAGAAGGAGCACGGCGCTAACTGGGAGCTGCTGCCGCAGTTTGTGGCCATCCATACCAACGATACCCACCCCGCCATGTGCGGCCCCGAGCTCATGCGTATCCTCATCGACGAGAAGAAGCTTGAGTGGGATGACGCCTGGAACATCGTAACGCAGGTTGTGAGCTACACCAACCACACCATCCTGCCCGAGGCTCTGGAGAAGTGGCCCATCGGCACGTTCTCCAAGCTCCTCCCCCGCGTGTACCAGATCATCGACGAGATCAGCCGTCGTTGGCACGAGTCGTTCGACACCACACAGGAGGGCTGGCAGGAGCGTCTGCGCCAGACCGCCATCCTGTGGGACGGCGAGATTCGCATGGCCAACCTATCCGTGATCTGCAGCCACAGCGTCAACGGCGTGGCCAAGATCCACTCCGACATCATCAAGAACATCGTGCTCAAGGACTTCTATGCCCTGACGCCCGAAAAGTTCAACAACAAGACCAACGGCATCTCGCACCGTCGCTTCTTTGCCGAGGCCAACCCCACCTATGCCAAGCTCGTCACCGAGGCCATTGGCGATGGCTGGCTCAAGGACGCCTTTAAGCTGGAGAAACTAAAGGAGTTCCAGAACGACACCGAGTTCCTGAAGGCCGTGGGCGCCTCCAAGCGCGCCAACAAGGAGCGTCTGGCCGCCTACGTTAAGGCCGAGACCGGTCTGGTCATCGACCCCAACACCGTCTTCGATGTTCAGGTGAAGCGCTTCCACGCCTACAAGCGCCAGCTCATGAACATCATGAAGGTGATGGACATCTATAACCGTCGCATCGCCGATCCCAACTTCCACGTGACTCCGACGACCTTCATCTTTAGTGGCAAGGCTGCCTCGAGCTACACCTTCGCCAAGGAGACCATCCGTCTCATTAACTCCGTCGCCGAGGTTATCAACAACGATGCCCGCGTGAACGAGGTCATGAAGGTCTGCTTTATCCCCAACTTCCGCGTGAGCAACGCCCAGCTCATCTACCCCGCCGCCGAGATTTCGGAGCAGATCTCCACGGCCGGCAAGGAGGCCTCGGGCACGTCCAACATGAAGCTCATGATGAACGGCGCCATTACGCTGGGCACCCT
>USOG01000134.1 GCA_900556365.1 uncultured Collinsella sp. | reverse complement strand
GTGCCGTGGAACAGGTCGATGGCCATCATGCAGGTGGTGATGGGCACGTTGAGGCCGGCGCAGAACACGCCGAGCATGCCCAGCGCCGCCAGAAAGCTGGGATCGATTCCGACGAGGCAACCGATCCAGCCGCCGAGCGCCGCACCGATGCCAAACAGGGGCGTGACCTCGCCGCCTTGGAAGCCGGCACCCAGGGTGAGCGCCGTCACGACGAGTTTGATGGCCGCATCGGCAAGGGTCGTGTTGCCGGCAAAACCGGCGCCCGAGAGCCAGGTGGCAAGGCCGGCATACTTCCAGGCGCCGAGTATCGCGTAGGCCGCGAGCACCACGAGTGCGCCTATGAGTGCGCGGACGAGGTAATTGGTGATAAAGCGACCGTACAGGCTTTTGACGGTTCGAACCGACCAGGCAAAGAGGCGTGCCGTCAGGCCGAAGATAATTGCGCTGATAACAACGATGACAACCGTCCGTGGTGTCATGTTGGGAACGCTGGCGATGACATTCGCCTCGTACTCGGTTCCCAAGGCAAGCGACGTAAAGTAGCCGGTAAACGAGGCGACCAGGCAGTAGATGCCCGCGGTGTAGTCGATCTTTCCGATAAAGCACATCTCCATGCCAAAGAAAGCTCCGGCAAGGGGCGAACCGAATACGGCGCCAAAGGCCGACGAGATGCCGGCGAGCATGAGGTCGTGGTGGTCATGCTTTTTGAGGTGGGCGAGGCTCGAGATGTTGCTGGCGATGGTGCCGCCAATCTGCACCGCGGCCCCCTCGCGACCGGCCGATCCGCCCGTTAGGTGCGTGAGCGTGGAGCAGACGAAGGTGAGGACGGCCATGCGCATATGGATGAGGCGGGTGCCCAGAGCGGAGTCGATGACCAGGTTGTTACCGCGTTTGGCGGCAAGACCGTGGTTTTTGTACACCCATGCGGTGGCAACGCCCACAACGGGAAGAAGCGCGTAAATCCACGCATGGTGCTCGCGATAGTCGGTCGCGATATTCAACGAGGCCAAAAACGCCCAAGCGGCAACGCCCATGGCGAGCGAGACGATGACGACGAGTACGAGCAACTTGGCACTCGCGAGTAGGTTGCGGGCGTTGCGGCGCGTGTCGGCAGCCAAGAGATGCTCGGAGCGGGTAAGTTGATGCCTGCCTGCCGTGATGACGTCGTTCAGGGAGAAAAAACCGCCGTCGTCGAGCGGCTGGGGATGGTCTTGCGCCTCGTTTGCGCTTTCGGGTTTGTCGTTATGAGTCATACGTTCCTCTTTTAGGTTGCAACGCAAGCATTATAAAACGCGGTAAACGCGACGAGCCGGTGGGTTGGTTTCGATTCTGTTTCGTGGCTTGCGGCCGACAGGTGTATTTGCGGGTACAGGCCAAGTCGCGGTCGTGCGTCTGGGGATTATACTGAGACAAGCATAAAGAATCGGCGCCCCTGTTGTGCGCCGTGGCATTAAGAGGTGCATATGGCAGAGAAACTCATTCCGCTGGAGGACGCGCAGTCGATTGTTCTGTCGCACGTTGCTCCGACCGATTTCGTCGAGATTCCCGTGTGGCAGGTCACCGGTCTTCCCTTGGCCGAGGACGCGGTGGCCGACATCGACATCTCGCCGTTTGCCAACAGTGCTATGGACGGATATGCCGTGCGCTCGGCGGACTTGGCGCAGGCGTCTGGCGAGGCGCCGGTGACGCTCGACGTTATCGGACACGAGGCTGCGGGACATGTGTTTGAGGGCGTAATCGGCGCGGGCGAGACGGTCCGCATCATGACGGGCGCGCCGGTACCCGAAGGTGCCGATGCCGTGGTGAAATACGAGATCGTCGATGTGCTCGACGGTGACGGCAACGAGGGCTCGCGTGTGAGGTTCTCGGCGCCGGCCACGGTGGGGGAGAACGTTCGCTCTGCCGCCGAGGAGGCCCATGCCGGCGACGTCGTGATGCGCGCCGGTGAGGTTGTGGCTCCGGCCGGCGCCGGCCTGCTGGCAAGCGCCGGTTACGCGAGCGTGAAGGTCCATGCCGCTCCGCGCGTGGGCATTATCTCGCTGGGCACGGAGCTGGTCGCGCCGGGTGAGCTGCCGGCGCGCGGGCAGATTCGCGACTCCAACTCGTCGGCGTTGATGGCCGAGGCGCTCGATGCCGGCGCCGAGCCCGTGTTCTACGGCATTGCGCCCGACGATGAGCAGGCGATTGACGAGCTGGTTCATCGTGCCGTGCAGGAGTGCGACTTTGTCATTACGAGCGGCGGCGCCTCTTCGGGCGATTACGATTTCGTGACGGCGCTCGTCCGGCGCGAGGGCGAGGTGCTGTTTGACCGCATCTCGATGCGTCCGGGCAAGGCCATAACGTTTGGTCTGCTTGGGGACAAGCCATATTTGGGGCTTTCGGGCAATCCCGCGGCGGCGTATGTGGGCTTTGAGATGCTCGCCCGCCCGGCTATTCGCAAGATGCGCGGCTTTGCCGAGGGCGTGCGTCCCGTGCAGCAGGCGACGCTCACACACGGCGTGAAGAAGCGCCAGGACCGACGCTTCTTCGATCGCGCCACGGTTTTGCGCGACCCCGAGACCGGTGAGTTGTTGGTGACCGAGGCTAAGACGCAGAACTCGGCGCTGCTCGGCACGATGCAGCGGGCCAACTGCCTGCTGCGTATTGACGAAGGGCCGTGCGAGCTCAAGGCGGGGGATGTCGTGGACGTTGTGCGCGTCGACCTGCCCGAGGGAACGGTGCTATAGGAGGAACGCTATGGAGTTGAAGATATCGATCGTGACGTGCTCGGATACGCGCGACCTTGTCCAGGACGAGGCGGGCGCTGCCCTCGAGGAGCTCATCGTGGCGCAGGGCTGGACGGTCGCCTCGCATGTGGTCGTGCGCGACGACGCCAGCGAGATCGGTGATGCCATTGTGGAAGCCGCCGATGAGTGCCACGCCAATGTCGTGCTCACCTGCGGCGGCACGGGGCTTTCGATGCGCGATGTGACGCCCGAGGCGACGCGTGCCGTCTGCGACCGCGATGTGCCGGGTATTGCCGAGGCAATCCGTGCATACTCCATGACCAAGACGCGTCGCGCTATGCTCTCGCGCGCCGTGTGCATGCAGCGTGGGTATACGCTTGTCATCAACTTTCCGGGATCTACGAAAGCGGCCCGCGAAAGCTGGGAGGCTGTGAGCGACCAGCTGGAGCATGCGGCCCAAATGACGGCGGGCGGCGGGCACGCCAAATAAGCGCGCTACCTGCGGCGGAGCGACCTTACGGGCTGCTCCGCCTTTTTTATGCAGCGACAGTGCGGCCATCTCGGGGTTATCGGTAAAAGAAACTTATTGGACGAGAAATCATTATCACAAACATTATTCGCGTAGAAGTATAATCTAATAACAGAATAAAGCCTGCGGCGGGGTGCCCGGGCATAGCGTTCGGAAGGGTTGAACATGTTCGATATGGTTTCTCGCCGCGGATTCGTCTCGCTTTCTGCTGTCGCCGCTGCCGGCCTTGGTCTTGCCGGCTGCTCGGGCAGCAAGACGTCCGAGCCGGCCGGATCCGATGCCGGTTCTGCTAAGGCATCTTCCAAGAAAGCTGTCGAGCTGCAGGTCTTTGCCGCCAACTCGCTCGAGAAGGCTCTGCCCGAGGTTCAGGAGCTTTACACCGAGCAGACCGGCACCACGTTTGCCGACACGCAGTTTAAGGCGTCTGGCGACCTTGTCGAGCAAATGCGCGCCGGTGCTGCCGTCGACGTGCTTATCACGGCCTCCAAGGGCACCATGGACGACGCCGAGGCCGCTGAGCTCGTCGACACCGACATGCGTGAGGACATGTTCGTCAACGACCTCGTGATTATTCGCGCCGAGGGCTCCGACACCAAGGTCGAGGCCATCGCCGACGTCGCGAATCTGGACGGCAAGATCGCCATCGGCGACGCCAAGACCGTTCCCGCCGGCAAGTACGCCAACCAGGCGCTGGCTTCCGTGGGCCTCTATACCGGCACCGAGGGCGACGACGGCGAGTATGCGCCCGAGATCGCCGACAAGGTTGCACTGGCAGACAAAGTTGGTACCGCCGCCGTCTATGTGTCCACAGGCGACTGCGTGGCCGGTTTTGTCTACAGCTCTGACATCTACCGCTACGACGGCATCGAGGAGGCCTTCGTGTGCCCCGAGGACTCGCACAAGCCCATCGTGTACCCGGGTGCCGTTGCCGAGAGCTCCGAGCACGCCGACGAGGCCAAGGCGTTTATCGACTTCTGTCTGACCAACAAGAAGGCTCAGAAGATTTGGGCTAAGTACGGCTTTGAGCTTTCCGAGTAGTGCGGCTTGGCGCGATAATTCC
>USOG01000133.1 GCA_900556365.1 uncultured Collinsella sp. | reverse complement strand
CCAAACTCGGCCTCGAAACCCGACACCTGTTTGACGAGCGCCGGGGTCGACACGCGCAATTTTGCCGCCGCACGTGAGAAGCTTCCCAGCTCCGCGGCGGCCGATATGGCCTCGAGTCGTCGATCGTACACGTCAATCTCCCGTTTTCGCGCCTGTGAACGCATGGCGCCACAGGGGGTCGTTTTGGCAGGTCACGCGCTCGATTGAGAAAAACTGCATCGCACAGTATAAACCTACGGTTAACGCCATTCTAACAAATATGCAATTCACCTGCGCAAATGCAAAGCATACGATAACCAGCGAAAACCACGTGGGTCGGTTAATGGGAGCGACCCACCGGGAGGCACAAGAAGGGAAGTTCCTATGAGCAATTGGCTTAAGCTCGAGGGCGATGTCTGCGCCGTGACCGGCGCGCTCGGCGGTATGGGCGTCGAGATTTGCCGCGAGTTCGCCCGCAACGGCGCCAACGTCGTCCTGCTCGACCTGGACGAGGAGAAGGTCAAGGCCGCAGCCGCCGACCTCGCCGCCGAGTTTGGCATCCACGCCGAGGGCTACAAGATGAACGCCACCGACGAGGCCGAGGTTCAGGCCGCCGTCGATGCCACCATCGCCGACTTCGGCCGCGTCGACGTCCTTGTCAACACCGCCGGCATCCTGCGCTTCGCCGCCATGGAGGACCTGCCGCTGAGCGACTGGGAGCAGGTGCTCAACGTCAACCTCACCGGTTACTTCATCACCTCGCAGCGCTTTGGTCGCGAGATGATCAAGGCCGGCCAGGGTCGCCTGGTGCACATCTCGACCGTTGCCAGCCACTCCCCCGAGACGTTCTCGGGCGTGTACAGCTCCACCAAGGCGGGCGTCAACATGATGTCCAAGATGCTGGCTGCCGAATGGGGCCCCTACGGCGTCCGCTCCAACTGCGTCGAGCCTTGCTTCGTTAAGACCCCGATGTCGGCCAACTTCTACGCCGACCCCGAGGTCGAAAAGAGCCGCAGCCGCCTGATCGCCACGCGCCGCATCGGCGAGGTCAGCGATATCGCCAACGCCGTCATGTTCCTGGCGTCCAAGCGCTCGGACTTTACCACCGGCGACGCCATCAAGGTCGACGGCGGCTTCTCCAACATGATGGGCGACCTCACCGCCAAGCCCGGCGGCCGTCGCGCCTATGCCGACAACTACCTTAAGAACAAGGGTGTCGAGCTCTGGTCCGATGAGTCCGGCGTCGCCAAGCCGACTGACCAGTAAACCAACCCGACAGGGAGGACCCGCAGACACGCCTGTTCCTCCCCCGTATCGATTAGAAAGAGTCCAATGGCTTCCACCAACTCCAACAAGGGTCGCGCCGTCGTGCTTTCCGCCGCGTGCGTCACCATGTTCTTCATCAGCTCCATCGCGCTGTATTCCGTCGTGAGCAAGAACCTGCTCGCCGTCTACCCCGAGTGGTCCAGCGCTCTTACCTGGGCCTTCCCGGTCTTTCAGACCATCATGGCCGTGACGGGCATCTTCGCCGGCCGCATCTCCGATAAGATCGGCCCGCGCAACGTCGTGATCGCCGCCGCCGTGTGCTACGGCCTGGGCTGGTTCATGTCCGGTACCGTCACCGAGCCGTGGCAGTTCTACCTGTGGTTCTCGCTCGTCGCCGCCATCGGCAACGGCCTGGGCTACAACCCGGCGCTCACCACCGGCCAAAAGTGGTTTATCGACAAGAAGGGTCTCGCCTCCGGCATCACCCTGGCCGCTTCGACCGCCGGCCCCGCCGTGCTGTCCCCGGTGCTCGCCTCGCTGCTCATCCCGAGCCTGGGCATCTTTGGCGCCCTTAAGGCGCTCGGCGTCATCTTCTTTGTGACGATCACCGCCTCCGCCCTGTTCCTGAAGGCCCCCGAGGCCGGTTGGCTGCCCGAGGGCTTCGAGGCCCCCAAGGGCGGCGCGCATGCCGGCACCTTCGGCGACCTCACCCCGGGCGAGATGGTCAAGACCCCGCGCTTCTGGGTCCTCATCGTCACCTTCGCCTTTGCCGCCACCGCGGGCACCCTGCTCGTGGGCAAGGTTGCCTCCATCGCCGCCGTCCAGCTCTTCGCCGACCCCACGAGCGCCGCGGCCGTCGCCCTCGGCGGCGTGGTCGTCTCCGTCAACACCTGCGCCAACCTGGTCGGCCGTCTGTCCTTTGGCCAGATCATCGACAAGCTCGGCGCCTATAAGTCGCTGCTCATCAGCCTTGTCGTCACCATCGTCGCACTCGTCATCATGTCGATGAGCTTTACGCAGAGCATGTTCTTTGTGGCGCTCGCCCTGCTCGGCTTTAGCTTTGGCGCTCTGCTCGTCATCTACCCGCCGCTCACCGGTGGCGCCTTTGGCACCAGCAACATCGGCGTCAACTACGGCATCATGTTTTTGGGTTATGCCGCTTCCACCTGGATCAGCCAGCCCATCACCGCCGTGCTGTATCACGCCGAGGCCGGCAGCGCCGCCTACCAGCAGTCCTTCTACGGCGCCATTGTGATCGCCGCCATCGCCGTCGTGCTCACCGTCTACATGATGGTCTCCGACAGCAAGAAGAAGTCCGCCTAGTTTTACCGATGCGACAAAGGGACAGCCCCTTTGTCGCATCCCACCGGTCACCAGTATTAAGGAGTCGAAATGTCTGAGCTCAACCCCGTCCGCATTGCCGTTATCGGCGCCGGCGCCATGGGTCGCAACCACATCCGCTTTGTCACCGAGGAACCCGAGGCCGAACTCGTCGCCATCGCCGACGCCTTTGAGGGCGCTCGCGCCACGGCCGAGGCCGCCGGCGTGCCGTTTTACACCGATCCCGCCCAGATGATGGACGAGGTCAAACCCGAGGCCGTCATTATCGCCACCCCCAACGACTTGCACCTGGGCGTTGCCCGCGAGGCTGTGAAGCGCAATATCGTGCCGTTGATCGAAAAGCCGATCTCCAACGATCTCGAGGATGCCCAGGCCTTCGCCGCCGAGGCCGAGACCGCCGGCGTGCCCGTGCTCGTAGGTCAGCACCGTCGCCACAACCCCTTCGTCAACAAGGCCAAGGAGATCATCGAGTCCGGCGAGCTGGGCAAGCTCACCGTGTCGAGCTTCCACTACATGATCTATAAGAATGACGAGTATTTCGATGTCGAGTGGCGCCGCAAGAAGGGTGCCGGCCCGATCCTGGTCAACCTGGTTCACGACGTCGACCTGCTCCGCTATCTGCTGGGCGAGCCTGTTGCCGTCCAGGGTATGCAGTCCAGCGCCGCCCGCGGTTTTGAGACCGAGGACTCCGCCGTGGTCAACGTCCGTTTTGCCGATGGCGCGCTCGCAAGCATGACCATCTCCGACGCCACCGCCAGCCCCTGGAACTGGGAGGCAACCGCTCGCGAGGATCCGCAGTACCGCCCCTTCGACGCCGACGCCTACTTTATCGGCGGCACCAAGGGCGCCCTGTCGCTGCCCCGCCTGCACCAGTTCTCCTACGACGGCGCCTCCAACTGGCACAAGCCGCTGCAGATGGAGATTCCGGCTGTCGACCCGGCACTGCCACACAAGATGCAGCTCAAGCACTTTGTGAAGGTTGTCCGCCGCGAGGTCGAGCCCGTCGTGACCCCCGCCGACAACGTTAAGACGCTCACACTTCTCAACGCTATCAAAGAGGCCGCCGAGACCGGCCAGCTCGTCGAGCTGTAATGCCTTAAGAGCGACCGCGGCAAACCCCATGCCGAACCCCTCGGTCCGCCACCAATAAGCCCCTCTTCTTTGCCCCGCGAGCAGCCTCCTGCCCGCGGGGCATTTTGCTACCTTGCCGACGATTTTTCTGAGACGGGGGCCATTTTGCACCTCAGCCTGATTCGTTCGCCACGAAATGGGCCTATCTACTACGTTTAGCCAATCACCCTCAACCATGCCATATTTCCTAAAATCAAAAGCGCAGGTAGACGGCTTGCGTATTTTCTGAAAACCGGGGGATGGTCGACCCATACGGTTCAAACGTAGTAGATAGGTCGTTTTCGTGGCGAGGGCCCAAAACAGTCTTTTGAAACGGGTGGTATCCTTGGTAGCCCTGTGCTGCAAACGCACCTTAAACGCAAGGAGTCCCATGGATCTTATCGCCCAGCTCGCCCACGAGCTCAACCTTAAGGCCGCCAACATCGAGGCAGCCGTCAAGCTCATCGACGAGGGCAACACCATCCCCTTTATTTCGCGCTACCGCAAAGAAGCAACGGGCGGCATGGACGACGTCGCCCTGCGCACACTCGACGAGCGCCTGTCCTACCTGCGCAATCTTGAACAGCGCAAAGAGGACGTCATTCTGCTCATCGACGCCCAG
>USOG01000132.1 GCA_900556365.1 uncultured Collinsella sp. | reverse complement strand
GGCCGCAACATCGACGACCTTATGGTTGGCGCACGCATCGAGGAGAACGAGGACAAGAACGACCCGCTCGACTTTGCCCTGTGGAAGGCCGCCAAGCCCGGCGAGCCCAGCTGGCCGAGCCCCTGGGGCGAGGGCCGTCCCGGTTGGCACACCGAGTGCGCCGCCATGGTGCATCGCTACCTGGGCACTCCGATCGACATCCACGGCGGCGGCTCCGACCTTGCCTTCCCGCATCACGAGAACGAGTGCGCTCAGGCCACCTGCGCCTGGCACCAGGGCTTCTCCAACACCTGGATGCACACGGGCATGCTGCTGGTAGACGGCGAGAAGATGTCCAAGTCGCTCGGCAACTTCTTTACGCTGGCCGAGGTCCTCGAGCAGCACTCCGCTGCCGCCCTGCGCCTGCTGATGCTGCAGACGAGCTATCGCTCGCCGCTCGACTTTTCTTGGGAGCGCCTGGAGGGTGCCGAGAACTCGCTCACGCGTATCGCCGGTACGGTCGAGAACCTGCGCTGGGCCGCGAACCATGCGACGGCCGATGCCGATGAGGCAGCATCCGAGGCGTTTGCCGCCAAGGCCGCCGAGACCCGTGCCACCTTTAAGGAGTGCATGGACGACGACTTTAACACCGCCGGTGCCATGGGTGCCGTCTTTGGCTTTGTGACCGAGTGCAACCAGTACCTGGAGCAGGCGGGCGATGCTGCCGACAAGGCCGCAGTCCTGGCTGCCGCCGATACGCTGGCCGAGCTGCTCGATACGTTTGGCGTTGAGCTTCCCGAGCCCAAGGTCGAGCTGCCGCTGGGTCTGCTGGGCGTTGCCGCCGGTCTGGTCGCCTATACGGGCGACGACGTGGACGAGGCTGCTGCCAAGATTCTCGAGGCCCGCGCCGAGGCCCGTGCCGCCAAGAACTGGGATCTGGCCGACGCCATCCGCGACCAGCTCAAGGACCTCGGGCTGACGATCGAGGATACCGCCGCCGGCACTCGTATTAAGAGTCTCTAGTATTTGTCGACCGTTCGAGGTGCGGCAGATTGCCTTGAAAGAGGAGGGCATAGACCTGGTGGTCATGCCCGACGATTGAAAGGCAAGGTGCCGTGGCTCGGACGGTCGATTCTTGTTCGTTATCTATTTAAGGAGGCCGTTTTATGGCCGACAATCGCAAGCGTGCGCCTCGTGGCGGCAAGCAGGCCGCTTCTGGCTCGCGTCCGATTCGCCGCAATGACCGCGCTGCCGCTCCCAAGGGCCAGCGCGATCGCACCCAGGCCGCACGTCCGCAGCGAGATCGCAACCGCGACAACGTTCAGGCTCCCAAGGGTGAGTTCATCGAGGGTCGCCGTGCTGCCGCCGAGGCGCTACGCACTGGTTTTCCCATCAAGTGCGCGCTCATTGCCGAGGGCGGGGAGCGCGATGCCGCCTTGTCGCGCCTGGTCGATGACCTCAACGCCGCGGGCGTCCGCATTAAGTTCGTTCCACGCGCGCAGCTCGATGCGCTGTCGAGCCATGGCGCTCACCAAGGCATTGCGCTCGAGGTTGGCAACTTCCCCTATGCCGATGTCGCCGACATCCTCGACCGCGCGGGCGACGGTCCGGCGCTTGTCGTCGTGCTCGACCATGTGACCGACGACGGTAACTTTGGCGCCATCGTGCGCTCTGCCGAGGTTGTGGGCGCAGCGGGCGTCATCATCGCCAACAAACGAGCCGCCGGCGTAACGGTGGGTAGCTACAAGACTTCTGCCGGCGCCGTTATGCATCTGCCCATCGCGCAGGTCCCCAATATCGCTCGTGCGCTCGATGACCTCAAAGCCGCCGGTTTTTGGGTGGGCGGTGCCTCCGAGCACGCCGAGGGCAGCTGCTGGGATGCCCCCTTCGAGGGCCGCGTGGCACTCGTCATGGGTTCCGAGGGCGACGGCATCTCGCGTCTGGTGCTCGAGAAATGCGACTTTTTGACCAAGCTTCCCCAGCGCGGCATGACCGAGAGCCTCAATGTTGCCCAGGCGACTACGGCCCTCTGCTTTGAGTGGCTGCGCCGCAACGCCGGCGAGCTCATGGGGGAGGAGTAGCGCATGTCCAAAAAGAACCGTGCCAAGTCCAAGGCCAAGCGCTTTGGCGAGGGCTCGGCCAAGCCGATTGTTTCGGCCGCGACCTATGGCGTGGGCGGCAATGCGTTTGCGCAGGCCATCGCCGACCCGGTCTCGACGGTGCACTCCAACAAGCCCGAGCTGCTGGTGGTCGACGGCTACAACGTGATCCACTGCACGCCGCGCTACGAAAAGCTCGTGTACGACCATTCCGACGATCCGTATTCCAGCGACGTTCACGATATGGCGCGCACCGCCCTCATCAACGACGTCGCCGCCTTTGCCCAGGGCCGTTACGAGGCCGTAATCGTGTTTGACGGCGCGGGCAATATCTCCAGCGAGCGCCCCAACCTACCGGCCCGCGGCGTGCGCATTGAGTTTTCGCCGACGGGTGTTTCGGCCGATACCGTGGTGCAGAAGCTCTGTATCGAGGCACGTGAGGAAGGTCGCGCGTGCTCCGTGGTATCGAGCGACGGCACGATCCAGGCCGTCGTCATGGGCAAGGGCGTTACGCGCATCTCGAGCCGTATGCTGGTAGACGAGATTAAACAGATCGATAACGACGTTCACGAGGCAGAGGAAGCTCCGCAGATCAAGATGACTCTGGGCAGTCGCCTGAGCCCCGATGCCCTGGCCAAGCTCAAGGCCCTGCGCGGGAGGTAGGGAAGTTGGCGGGGCAATGCTGCCTCGCTAACTCCATTCAGCGATGTCGATCATTCTTTCGAGGCGCCACGTTAGCGCCTCTTTTAGATATGGCAGCCTTGCCGTGAGCGCGTCGTTTCTGGAAAGAATCTCGATTGCCTCGTCAACGAAGCCTTCGAGTTTGTCGCCGTCAAACCAGCCCATGTCCTCGACGAGCAACATTTGTTTGGCGGGGCTTGAATGAAATTGTGCGCTGGTAAAACTGTGCTCTCCCGCCCTAAGCTCCTCTAGTGATATGTTGCACCAGAGCGATGAGCCCGAATCGAAGATGGGGGCAGGTCTGCAAGCTTGCGTGTTTACGTTTCGCACGAGGCCGAAGTTGCGCCAATGACGATCGTAGTTGGCAATGATGTCGTCACATACGATCATGCGGTCAAGGGCATCCTTGACGCCTGTCACCCCGAGCTCCTCGCAGTTTGCTACATATCGCTCGTAGTCGGTTAGCCGTTCATCTGCGTTTGCGTGCTGGTTTACATAGAATGCAGGGACATACTCTTCTTCATCAGTTAAGAAGACATCGCATGTGCTCAGGGCGGAAGTGCCCGTGCCCTCGAGCGAGTAAGGCACATAATCGCAGGCGTTTAGGATGCGACGGTGGAGCGCGGTCGCCACCAGCTCGTTATAAGGTTCCTGGTCCAGGTGCGCTCCTGCCTTATGCAGAATTCGACGTTCGCCCTCGCACGTCCAGTACTTTTGAAGATTGCCGTCCGAGGTGTTATCGGGCTTTGCGGCAGCCACTTTTCCCTCTGGGGCGAAGGGTGCAATGGTTAGCGAGACGTCATCAAAGGCATTATTGAAGAAATTGATATCTTCCCACGCGAGGCCGGAGTCTTGGGGCCTAATCCAATACTGGTCGGATAAGGAGAGGCCAAGATTTCGCTGTACGAGTTCATCGGGAACATCGACTGCGGCTTCTGCGAGCAGGGAGGCTAGCCCAATGCGTGCGAGCGGGATACCGCGGCCGCGCCACCAGATGCGGAAGGAGTCGAGCGATATGGGGCTATTAGGGCCAAATACTCCAATAGGGGCGTGTGCGTAATCGATGTCGGCGCCGATGTGGGTAAAGTCTTTTCGCGATGTGCTGTAGACCAGCTGGGCGACTTCGTGCGTGCGATTCATGAGGGTGAATGTGATCTCGCTCTTACCGTGGCCGCGGCGGGGACGTCCCCCCGTTTTGGTCACGGAACGGAGTCGCGTGTCGACGCTGTCTTTGTCGATGAGCCATACACCAGAAGCCTTGCGGGCCTCAAGTGCTCCGTTTTTTATGAGCTCTTGCACCCTGCGCGGAGTGATGTCGAGCAGTTCTGCGGCTTCCTTGGTAGTTAACATCGCGAAACCCTTCGCCAGAACGAACAGTTTTATCTATTCCATTGTAATAAAAACTATTCGTTCTGGCGAATAGTTTTGAGATGTGGTCGGTCGAAGGGCCTGTTGCGCCTCGTCCGCAATTCCTTTATTCTTAACTGGCTTCGCGCGAAAGCGCCAAGTGTGCCAGTGTGGCGCAACGGTAGCGCAACTGATTTGTAATCAGTGGGTTGCAGGTTCGATTCCT
>USOG01000131.1 GCA_900556365.1 uncultured Collinsella sp. | reverse complement strand
GCGACCTCGTCCTCGGCAATACCGTAGTAGCCCGCCAGCCAGGCCACGCTCTCGCCCTTGTTGCACGCCACGTCCGTAATCTCGAACATCACCGGATCAAACGGCGCGTTGACCACGCGGTCCGATCGCTCGGCAAGATATACCTTAAGGTCGCGCTCCAGCTCGGGCGAGGTCACGCGGCAGTTGATCTTGCACACATCGTGGCGCAGGATGTCGCCGATCGACTGGTCGAAATACTGCTCCTCGTGATACCCACCACGCGCACGCATACCGCGCATCACGATACGCTTGATAGGACTGTCCTTTTTAAAGCCCGCCTGGTGCATCTCGAACGATCCGCTCGAAAACATGCCATCGGGCGTGGAGCAATCAAAGCAAATGTCCGGAAACTCCTTGAGCAGCCCCTCGGTGATCTGCGGGTCGATGGTCCAGGTCTTGAGCACCTCGCCATGACTGTCGCGTACAATGGAGCCGTTAGAGCAGCAGGCGTCAAGCGCCAGGCCCGTAAAGCCATGCTCGCCGATCGGCAGCGTCGAGCGTCCGGTCGCGGGAACCACATGCAGGCCAGCCTCGGTCAGCTCGCGAATGGCGCGGCGAATGGTCCCATCTGCCTCGTGCAGGGCATTCAGCAGCGTTCCGTCTAAGTCACTCGCAAACATCTTGATCATGGGCATGCCTCTCCTTCGTCTGCACGATATTGTAGACGAAGGAGAGGCGCGCCCATGCAAGGGTGTTCCAACGCGCCGGGACATTCGCTTCCGCAAAGCAACGGTGCCCCAGCGCGTTAAATCAATCGTTCGAGCGACTTTTCAGCCGATAAAACAGCGCCGTCGTCAACGTCAGCACCGCCAGCATGCCTGCGAATACAATCGCCGGTGCCCATCGATCATATGCGAGCCCGTAAACCAATTGGCCAATAGGCGTTGCGCAGGAAAGCGCCATGTAAACGAGTGCCAGCACTTTTCCGCAGAGTTCCTTTGGCGCTGACCGCTGAACGAATGAAACGATTTCAACCGATGTAATGCTTGCCCACGCCATGACCCATGCCGAGACGGCCGCAAACGTGACAAACGCAAATTCGTCAGGACTGAACAGTAGCGTGACAATGATCGGTGCAACTCCAAAACAGATCATCGCGACATATCGACATATGCCATTGAAAGAAAACCGATGCGGCCAAATGCCGACCAAGCCACTGCCGGCAAGACCGCCCAAGCCCATAGCAACCTCAACTATCCCAACGCAGGACGATTGCATGCCGAGATGCTTTGTAACAATAATGGGAGCGCCAATCGTTAGCCCAACCAACGCAAGGTTCAAAACTGCCGCAAGCAAAATCACAGCGGTCAATGATGCATTTTGCAACAGATACCGAATCGACTCCCGAAAATCGTTTCGGCATGTCGTACGAGTCGCGCTGTCCCCCATCGTTTCAGATGAAGCATTTTGCTTGAGTGCACCTCTAAACAGCAGAGTTGACATCGCAAACGCCACCGACGCGATCGCGCAAAGGGTGTCGATACCAAAACACCCATAGACTGCCGTCCCGACCACAGGGCCCAAGATATTGCTCGCCATGGTCATCTGCGAAACCAATGCGGTGGCCCGCTCAACCTTCTCTTCACCCGCCATGCGCACCGTCTCAATTTGGAGCATTGGCTTTATCAGCGATTGAACGCCATATTGAACACAAAGTATCGCTACTACGACGACCGCAAGAGGCAATGAACGCTTCATGGGGATAGACAGCAGCGATGCAGTCATCAGAGCAATACCGAGGGCCACGAGGACCTCGCGCTGTCTTCCCCGATCCGCTAAGGTCCCGCCAACCGGAGTCGCGAGCACACCTGGTATGAACGCTATCGCCGCGACGGCGCCATATAACGTTGACGAGCCACTGCAATCGAACAAGAAAAGCGGATACGCAAAGCACAGCGCCGACAGCATCGAATACGTGCACAGCTGCGCAACTAGAAGGCCAAAAAGCCTGATAGAACGCATTGTTTTTTGCGTCAACGAGACGCTACTCCTCCGCATTCCAGCCATAAGCCTACCTTCTATACATACCGCTGGTATGTATTTAATGACTTGAAAAGGGCAGCCGTGGCTACCCTCACAAATCAATTACATACCGTTGGTATCTATATTACCACCCGGCGCGGTCCCATACGTCCCAAATCTGTGCCGTTGTCTGAAGCACTTCATTACCCAAATCGAGCCCCACCGCGGCCGCCATCTGCGCCAAACATTGTGCGCGAGCGAGCATTCGCTCCTTGGGCTCGAGCGGACGGAACAATGGCAGCAGCCAAAGATTCGCCAACAACGATACGGCCTCCGCCGCTTCGTGCGGGCATTCGCACGCAATGGAACCGTCGGCGATGCCCTCCTCGATCACTGGCAAGAGACAGCCATCGGCCGACTCGTCAAACGAGCCCTGGTACTGCATCGCCAATAGACGCGAGCTTTTTACCGGATCCGCCGCAGGATGCATGCGTGCCCATAGCTCAATTTGTGGAACGACGGACTCGGGCGCGTACAGCTGCTTGAGCTTTTGGGCTCCGGTCATATTACCGATACCAGGTATTGAGCGACGGTGCTCAACAATCGGAGCCATTGCCCGATCAAATGCGGCGTCGAAAATCTCCTCTTTACTCTTAAAGTGATGATAGACAGCGCCCTTGGTCATGCCATCGAGGCGGTCGACGATATCTTGAATGCTCGTCCCCTCATAACCCTGTGCGCAGAATAACTCCAGCGCCGCGTCGAGAATCTTCGCGACCGTCTCCTCGGGATATTTATTACGACCCATAATCTGTCCATCCGCAACGCAAGTCTTGTGCCTCATTGCAGCATTTTAACGTTGCGGATGGCAGGCGGTCGATTCTATACCGCGGCGGGACCATGTTCGCCGGTGCGAATGCGAATGACTTCCTCGACCGGCTCGACCCAAATCTTGCCATCGCCGACGGCTCCGGTGCGTGCGGCGTTGCAGATAATCTCGACAATGCCGTCGACGTGCTCGTCGGCGCAGATGAGGGTGAACTGCACCTTAGGGATCATGTTGACAAGCAACTCGTTGCCGCGCACGTATTCCTTCCAGCCATGCTGTGCGCCGCAGCCCTGCACCTGGTTGATAGTCATGCCACGAACATCGGCAGCAAACAGCGCGTCTTTAAGAACCTCAAGCTTTTCCTGGCGCACGATAGCCGTGATCTTTTTCATAATGAATTCCTCTCAATAATCAACGTATCCCTTTACATGAGACGCGGGTTTCCCAGGTGCCGCAGATTGGGTTGAAAGAGGAGCGCCGCGTACTTTTGTACGCAAGCGACGGTTTGAAACCCAAGGTGCGGTGCCTGGGGAAGCCGCTAGTCAAGTCCCGAGAAGGAGGGATATGCGCTCTCGCCGTGCTGACTGGCATCCAAGCCCAGCGCCTCATCGGCCTCGTCCACGCGCAGGCTGCCGTGGAACAGCGCCTTGACCACCGCGGCGATCACCAAATCGAGCACCAGTACAATGACGACCGTCACCACAATGCCCAAGATCTGAGAGATGAGCAGCGACACGTCGCCCGTGTAGAACAGGCCGCCCTTGCCGGTCCACGAAAGCTCCGGCACGCAGAACAGGCCCGTGAGCACGCCGCCCAAGATGCCGCCGATGCCGTGGCAGCCAAACGCGTCGAGCGCGTCGTCGTAACCAAACTTGGTCTTGAGATGGCTGATGGCCAGGTAGCAGACGGGCGATACAATCAGGCCCATGACCAGTGCCGCCCACGGCTCGACAAAGCCCGCGCCCGGCGTGACCACCACGAGGCCCGCAACCAGACCGGTGCTGGCACCCACCAGCGTGGGGCGACCGGTGTGCACGCGCTCGACGGCAAGCCACGAGACCATGCCTGCCGCGCTGGCCGTCACGGTGTTGAGGATGGCGAGCGCCGCCACGGCGTCGGCCTTGAACTCGCTGCCGCCGTTAAAGCCAAACCAGCCAAACCAAAGCAGGCCGGCGCCCAGTGCCACAAACGGCACGTTATGCGGGCGATAGCTCACCATGCCAAAACCGCGACGACGGCCGAGCATTAAGCAGAGAATCAGGCCCGTGAGACCGGACGAAATGTGCACCACATCGCCGCCGGCAAAGTCGAGCGCTCCGATGATGTCACCGATAAAGGAGCCATCGCCACCCCATACCATATGGGCGAGCGGCGCGTAGACCACGAGCAGCCAAATGCCCAGGAAGGCCGCCATAGCGCCAAACTTAACGCGGCCGGCCAGGCTGCCCGTGACGATCGCGGCCGTGATCATGGCAAACGCCATCTGAAAGGCGATGTTGATAATCTCCGGGTAGACGGCGCCGTCCAACGCGGTGCCCTCAGCCGCCTGCAGCACTTGGTTGAGCGCCGACAAGCACAGCAGCTGGTCAAAGCCGCCAATAAACGGGCTGGAACCATCGCCGCCGTAGGCCAGCGACCAGCCGGCGACAATCCACAGCACACCGACCAGGCCAATGGCGCCAAAGCACATAAGCATGGTGTTGATGACATTTTTGCGCCTGGA
>USOG01000130.1 GCA_900556365.1 uncultured Collinsella sp. | reverse complement strand
AGGTCAAGCAAGAGGTCCACTTTTGCAGCCGCTGCTTTAACTACGCCACGGCCGACGAGTGCTCCATCTGCCAGGACTCGATGCGCGATACCACTCGCATTTGCGTGGTGGGCGAGCCGCGCGACGTCCAGGCAATCGAGCGCACGGGCAGCTACCATGGCCTCTACCACGTATTGGGCGGCGTGATCAGTCCCATGGACAAGATTGGCCCCGAGCAGTTGCACATCCGCGAGCTGCTGGCGCGTCTGGGCCACGAGGACATCCACGAGGTCATCATCGCCACCAACCCCAATATTGAGGGCGAGACCACGGCGAGTTACCTGGCCCGCACTATCAAGCCGTTGGGCGTCGAGGTGTCGCGTCTGGCAAGCGGCCTTCCCGTGGGTGGCGACCTGGAGTATGCCGACGAGCTTACGCTTGGCCGCGCCATCGAGGCCCGTCGCACGATTTAGGTGGCGAGCCTGCTCCTGCCGTATGTTTTCCTCGCGGTGCATGGGGTAGTCATAATTTCCCCGTGCGACTGTAAGTTTGTTGTGCAACAAAGATGCTTTGTATCCGCTTATCGCATGGATGCTTTCACTCGCATCCTTAATTTGCCCATTCGTTGCGCAACCTTTTGGGTTCGCTGATACACTCAAATATGGATTCGAATGAATGCGCCGCTCCCGAGCGGCGTGTTTTTGTTGGAGGAGAACGCATGCGGCCCGGTGGCACTCAGACAAAGCGCGGCGCCGCGGTGCGCATGCGACGCCGACTGGGCTTGGCGCCGCGGGCGTACGCACTGCTGTCGTGCTCGCTGGTGCTGGTCATAGCTGGCGTTTCTGCCTATGGCATGACCGTGCCGTCCATGATGCAGGCGCATGCCGCACGCGAACCGCGCGTGGGGCATGAGGTCAAAAGTGATCTGGGCACCACGACTGGATATGCTTGGGCAAGTGTGGTCGCGCATATTGTGTTTGGCACCGACGATGCGGACGGTGCCGAGGCCCCGGACAACGAAGTCACGCTTGCCAATGGCAAAACCATCGTGCTCACCAACACCAAGATCATCGATCGGTTGTCCAACAATAACGTGGCGGCAACGGTGAATAAGGTTGAGCAGCAGAAGGGGCAGGATGCCCAGCAGTCCGGAAAGCCCGGTAGCTCGGATACTTCTGGCTCTGGCTCGGATTCGTCGAGTTCGGGCGGCGGCTCTGGGTCGGGTTCCTCTACCGGAGGGTCTGGAAACGGCGGCTCGACGGGCGGCAACACTGATAACGATGCAAACTCCGGTGGCCTTTCCGCTGCTGAGGAAGAGAGCATTCACAGTTGGCTCGTGACCAAGTACAACATGCTCGACGGCTATGTTTCTCGTGCCAATGACGTGGTCTCGACCTATAACTCTACGGGAGATCCCAGGCCGTGCGACAGCCTGGTCGGGGAGATGTTTGTCATTCGAGCCGAGTTCGGTCGTCAGACATTCTCGCCCCGGTCAAAGTGGTATCAGCAGTATGCCAATCTGTGGGGCTGTTACACCAACCTATGTCAATGGGTCGGCCATTACGGCGATGATGACGTCGCACTCGGTAACTTCAACAATAACGTGGCGGCGCTTGCCCTATGATGACCGATCTTGCATCCACCACACCACAATCGCTCGGTCGCGATCCCATGGTCGGCCTGCGCCTGGCGCGTGTCGACGGGTTTGAACCGGCAATTGCGCTCGGTCAGGACGAACTGCCTGCCTATCTGCGTCGTTTTACGATGCTGTTTGCCGACGATGCCACCATGCGCCGTGGCGGTATCGGCCGCGTGACGCGTGCCGTCAACGCCCAAGGCGAGGCCGTGGCACTCAAGCAGCTCATCTTGCCGACGCGCGATGAGTTTGACGACGCCGCCGCCCATGAGGCGCTGGTCGCCAAGTTCAAAGCGGCGTTTCGCGAGGAATATGAATGCCATCGCGCCCTTTCGGGCCTTAAGGGCTTTCCCCGCCTCTATGGCTGGGGCGAGGTCGACGGCGTCCCCGCGATTGTCATGGAATGGGTCGAGGGCGAGACGCTTGCCCGCTTGCGTTCGCGACTCGCCGTGGACGATGCCGGACGCCTGTCGCCGCTCGTGGCAGCGCGTCTGGGTCGCGACCTGTTCGATCTGCTCTGCCGCATGAGCCTAGTGGGGGAGGGCTTTGTTCATCGCGATATCTCGCCCGCTAATATTATGGTGCGTACGGCGCGTCTACCGCTTGACCGGCAGCTTGCCGAGGGCACCTTTGATCTGTGCCTGATCGACTTTGGCTCGTCGCTGGCGCTTGAGCCTGCGTCGGCCGTGGCCGGTACCGGCGGCAAGGCATCCTTTACCGAGCGCTATGCCACGCTGCGTCGCGCGACGGTGGCCTACGCTCCGCCCGAGATGCTCACCGACGATATTCCCGACCTGCGCGCTTTGCGTATGTCGCCGGCGATCGACGTCTATGCCGCGGCAAGCACGGTTTACGAACTCATTGCCGGCGTCGCGCCATACGAAGCCGCGCCGAGCACTTCGGACACCTCGGGTTCGCGCAAAAAGACGCGCGACATCGCCAGCCCCTACCGTCTCAAGATGGACACGCGGCCCGACTATCCCATTGGTGCCCATGCGCCCGGTTGCGATTTGACTCAGCTGCTTCGTCGTGAGCCCGATGTGGCGCTCGCCGCGGCCGAGCAGGCCCAGCAGCTGGGGCTTGAACCGGATTCCGAGGAGCTACGCGATGCGCTGGCGTTTGTCGATGCCCAGCTGTTCGACGTGGTGATGGCCTGTCTGTCCAGCCATCAAATAGATCGTCCCGAGCCGGCGGCGGTCGAGGCGGCGCTCTCGGCGTTTTGTGACCACTATGCGCAAAATGTCGGTCGTTCGCTCCGCGGCGAGCCGCTCACGCCGTGCCCCATGGATGCGTCCGGCCGCGCGGTTCGTCGCGCGCTGATGGTCGGCGCGGCGGTCGTCTGTGGCGTGGTTTGGGCTGCGGTCGTGGTTTCGGCCGCGCTGCTGGCGTCGGGCGCTCGCGTGACGGCGACTTTGGGATCGCTCGTGTGGTCTGGGTCGCTACCGGGTATTATTGCCGCACTGGCATTGGCGCTGCCAGGCATAGCCGGCGTTGCCGCGGGGGCACTTGCGCGCGATCGGCGCTCGGGCTTCCTGCAGGGCGTGCTTGCGCTTTCTGCCTGCGAGGTTCCGGTGCTGGTTGTGGCTGCATGTAGCGTATTTTCCCAACGCGCCGTGATGGGCGGCCTTGTTGTCGCTCTGATTGCAACCTATACGCTTACGTGGTTTTTGCTTGCGATGGGCTTTGCCTTTGAACTTCCCGTTTCGGCACCGCGACGCACAAAAGCCCAGATGGCGACTCCGCTTGCCGGCGGAGCCGCAGCTGCCCGTATTTTTGGCGGACCTGTCGAAGTATCGTCCGATTCTATTTCTACGACCAAGGAGGCCTAGGTCATGGCATCTCAAGTTGAGCTCACCCCATGCGGGGCCATGTTTGACATCTTTAAGCGCGCGGCGCATCTGAGCCATATCGAGCTGTGCGGCCTGGTGCTTTCGTCCCGTCCGCTCGCCGACGGCCGCAGCCCGCAGAGCCGAGCCGCCGATCGCTCTTGGGTTTCCCGCTTTATCGTTCGCGCGCCGGTCGGCACGCTTCAGCAGCGCTACTTTGCCGAATACGGCACCTCGGCTGCGCGTATTATGTCGCAACTGGCCCTGCGCCAGCGCAATCCCATGGACTCCACGGCTGTGATCAATATGGTGTGCGGTCCTGCGGGCGAACCGATGGTGCGCGCGCTCGAAGAGTGCCACCAGGACACGAATCTCTATCGCAACGCGCTCGATCGCCTGTCCCAGGCGGCGGAACTCATGCCCGCCGAGCGCGCCGAGGCCGTGCTGGTGCTGTTTGTCGCCGTCGGTTGTTCGGCGGATGTGCGGTCCTCGGTGAACTATGCCATCGACTACGCGCACGCGACCTGTGGCGGAGGCACATCCACGCCGCGTTCGCTTGGCATGTCGATGACCGCGGGCGAACGCGAACCCGCCCCGGCGCACCCCTTGGGCTTGCTGCGCATACAAAACAGTTTTGTCGTGAGCGCCCCGCGCTGGATTCAGCCGAGTGAGCAGGGTGTTGAGATTGGCGCGCTGGCCACTGGTGAGGGCGATATTACCGACGTCGGCGACGATGTCTCGGCCCGCCATGCCCATATCTGGTGCGATGCTCAAAATATCTGGCACGTCGAGGACTTGTCGTCCACCAACGGAACCGTGGTGGTAAACGGGGCCACGCGTGTCTGCATTCAGGTCGAGCCCGGTCGTTCCGCCCAACTCAATCCCGGCGACGAGCTCAAGCTCGGCGAATCCACTACCTACGCCATCCTCTTCGGTGCTCTCTAGCCGGCAGATAGGGACGTTCCTTTTCTGCCGGCTGGGGACACTCCTTGGCGCGCCAGAGCCGGTCGCCTGGGGATGGAGAGGCCATTTTGGCCCTTGGCGGTCACCCGAGGTAAACCTTTACCGCCCGCCTATATTTGCCGAAATTACACTTGACGGCGGGGTACAATAAACCCGCATGCGGATTTCCGTTGCGGGCGCTTCCCATCGCCGGGGCGTGCCCGGGAG
>USOG01000129.1 GCA_900556365.1 uncultured Collinsella sp. | reverse complement strand
CCGCGCCCCATCACGGTCGACGAGATTCACGAGCTCACGCATCAGTTTGGCGACGCTGCCGTGCGTATGCAGAAGGCCGGTGTTGATGGCGTCGAGGTCCATGCGGCCCACGCCCACGGCATGCTCGGCGGTTTTTTGACCCCGCTCTACAACAAGCGTACCGATGAGTACGGCGGCTCGCTCGACGCCCGCATGCGCTTCTTACTCGAGGTCATCGCTGAGATTCGCGAGCGCTGCGGCAAGGACTTTATCATCGACGTCCGTATCTCGGGCGACGAGTACACCGATGGCGGCCTGACCCTCAACGACATGATCTACGTCTCGCGTCGCCTGGAGAAGGCCGGCGTCGACATGATTCATGTGTCGGGCGGTACCACCATCAAGCGCGGCTCCGCGATTCCCGCCGCCGGTACGCAGCAGGCTTCGCATGCCGCCTGCTCGCGCGAGATCAAGAAGCACGTCAACATTCCCGTCGCCACCGTCGGACGTATCAACGAGGCCTGGATCGCCGAGGAGCTGATCGAGGACGGCGCTGCCGACATCTGCATGATGGGCCGCGCCAATCTGTGCGATGCCGAGTTCTGCAATAAGGCCGCTGCCGGCAACGCCGACGACATCCGCCCCTGCATCGGCTGCCTGCGCTGCCTGAACGGCATTATGTTTGGCAAGCGCATCTCCTGCACCGTCAATCCCGATGTTGAGCGCGACGAGGCCGGCTACGAGCCTGCCGCCGAGGCTAAGAACGTGCTGGTTGTGGGCGCTGGTCCTGCGGGCATGGAGGCAGCCTACATTGCTGCCAAGCGCGGCCACAACGTAGTGCTCGTGGATAAGCAGGACGAGCCGGGTGGCGAGATGCGCATCGCGGCCGTTCCGCCGGCAAAGCAGGAACTCACCCGCGTGATCAAGTATCAGTACCGTCGCCTGGCCGAGGTCGGCGTGAAGTGCGTATTTGGCACCGAGCTTACTGCCGAGGACATTCAGCGCGACTACGCCGGCTACGAGGTCGTCTTGGCTTCTGGCGCCGAGCCTATCGCCCCGGCCTTCATGCAGGGCTTTAAGCAGGTTATGACGGCCGACGACCTGTTGGGCGGCAAGGCTTTCCCGGGCAAGAAGATTGTCATCGTGGGCGGCGGCACCGTCGGTTGCGAGACGGCCGACTACCTGGCCCCGTTGGTCAACGATCTGTCGCCGGCCAATCGCGACGTCACCGTCATCGAGATGACCAAGACGCTCGCCGCCAACGAGGGCGGCGCCGGTCGCGCGGTGCTCATCACGCGCATGCTCTCCAAGGGCGTTCACGTGCTGACCGAGGCCAAGGTGACCGAGATTACCGAGGATGCCATCAGCTACGAGAAGGATGGCGAGATTCACACCATCGCCGATGCCGATACGCTGGTACTTGCCATGGGCTATCGTCCCAATACCAAGTTGGCCGACGACCTTGCCGCTGCCGGTGTTGCCACCCACGTGTTGGGTGACGCCAACAAGTGCGGCAACATCCGCGACGCCATCGGCGACGGCTACAAGATTGCCTGCGAGCTCTAGTCGGTCCCTTGGTGCATGGGGACAGGTGTCTCTGTGCCATCCGATAGCAAAACAGCGGCGGCGTCCCGGGTTTCGGGATGCCGCCGCTTGCTCTTGTGATTCTGGCGACGCGAGCGCGCCCTATTTCACCGCAACTGAGGGGATGGGGGATGCGATAGTATAACGTGGTGATATTCGACAAACCGTGAGCTTCATCCGAGGGCTTTATGGAACAGCACCAGCATTATCAGAGCTTGCAAGATCAGGCATACAACGCATTGCGCTCCAAGATCATCTATGCCGAGCTCAAGCCCGGCACGCGCCTTTCGGCGATTGGTCTGGAAAAGGAGACGGGAATCGGGCGCACGCCCATTCGCGAGTCCTTTGTGCGCTTGCGTGAGCAGGAGCTGGTGGAAACGCGTCCCAAAAGCGGCACCTACGTCTCTAAGATCAGCATGGAACGCGCCGAAAACGCCTGCTTCTTGCGTGAGAAGCTCGAGAGAAGCGTACTCATTAAATGCTGTTCGGCTGCTGCGCCCGAGCAAAAGCAGCGGCTCGAGCAGATTCTTACCGAGTCTGAGTCGCTCGACCATAGCGAAACGCGTCGCTTTTTCGATCTGGACAACCTGTTCCATGAGACGTGTTTTGAGATTGCCGGCCGCCATATGTTGTGGGATTGGATGAAGAGCGTCAATACGCACTTTGAGCGATACAACTGGTTGCGTATGGTGTCGCAGGATCTGGACTGGGAGCCGATCCGTGGGCAGCATCGCCGGATTCTCGAGGCCATTAAGAAGGGCGATACCGACACGGCGAGCTATCTGGCAGAGACGCATTTGCATCTAATGCCCGAGGAGCAGGGTCCGGTTATTGCCTTGCATCCCGACTATTTTGAGCTGCCTAAAGACTCGAATATCTAGCCCATCATCGCATCTGCTCGAGACGCAAAAACGATGCTGCTCGCCTACAGCGTTTTGCAACCGAGATTTTCAAAAAAATGCCTAAAATGGTTCAGACCGCCGACAAATGGGAAACGGGGTGCGCTATGGCGCAGATGAGAATCAAGGACATTGCCGCCGAGGCGGGCGTGAGCCCGGCCACGGTCTCGCGCTATCTCAACAACCGCCCCGGGCAAATGACCGAGGAAACCCGTGCTCGCATCGCGGCGGTTATCGAGCGCACCGGCTATCGCCCGCGTGCCGCTGCGCGCAATCTGCGCAGCTTGCGCACCAACCTCATCGGCGTGATCCTGGCCGACATCGCCAACCCGTTCTCGAGCGCCATACTCGAAGGGCTTTCCGCCAGCGCCGCCGCGCGCGGCTGCTCGCTCATGACGGCCATTAGCGGCAACGACTCCGCTAAGGAAGCGGAGTCGCTCACCAGGCTTATCGATGCCGGTGTGGACGGCCTGGTCGTCAACACCTGCGGAGGCAATGACGAGGCGATCGCCGCGGCAGCGGGACGCCTGCCCGTTGTGCTGCTCGACCGCGATGTTGCCGACGGCGGTGTCGATCTGGTGACATCTAACAACCGTGAGCTGGTCGCCGGGTTGGTGGACGCCTTGGCCGCTGCGGGCAGCGAGCGCCTGTGCCTGCTCACCGAGGCAAGCGACGATAGCCCCGTGCGTCGCGAGCGCGCCGAGGCCTTTACCGACGAGCTGTCGCGACGCGGCCTTGCCGGCGAGGTTGTCACCTTGGCCGACGGCGGTGCCACGGGCGTTGGCCGCTTGGACGAGACCATGCGTGACTATGCCGGCAAAAAGCTCGGCCTCATTGCTGTCAACGGCCTGGTCTTCCTGCGTCTGACCGAGGCGCTGGCGCAGCTGGGACCCTCGTTGCCGGCGGGTCTCAGAATCGCGACGTTTGACGATTACCCCTGGAACCACGTGCTCTTTGGCGGTGTGACCACGGCCGCGCAAGACACCCTTACCATTGCCGAGCGCGTGGTCGAGCGCCTGTCCGAGCGCATCGATATTGTTACCACCACCGTGGGCGAAGCCGCAAAGCTGGCGCCCAAACGCATCGAGATCCCCGGCCACATCGAATACCGCGCCTCGACCTCGCGCTAGCAACTCGTTCGCAACTGCCTGTTCGCACACGTTTTTTGAGCGCTTGATACGCTTTAACCCTGCGGAAACATTTTTCTGCGATAGTATCTGCGATATAGACCAGTCGAAACCCGCCCGAAAGAAAGGGGAGCGACATGAACCAGCAGAACATCGATTACGTACTCCGCTCCGTAGAGCAGCGTGACATCCGCTTTGTGCGTCTGTGGTTTGTCGACATTCTCGGCCGCCTCAAGAACTTTGCCATTAGCCCCGAGGACCTCGAGGTCGCTTTTGAGGAGGGTATTGGCTTTGACGGTTCCGCCATCGAGGGCTTTGCCACGCCCGAGGAAGCCGACATGCTGGCGTTTCCCGATGCTTCGACCTTCCAGATTTTGCCATGGCGCCCGAGCCACAACGGCGTCGCCCGCGTGTTCTGCGACGTGTGTACTCCCGATCGCAAGCCGTTTGCCGGCGACCCGCGCGATGCCCTGCGCCGCATGTTCCACAAGGCCGAGAAGGCTGGCTATCTGCTTAATGTGGGCGCCGAGCTGGAGTACTACTACTTCCCCGACGAGCACACCCCCGAGCCGCTCGACAACGTGGGCTACTTCGATCTTTCGGTGAGCGATGCCGCTCGCGACCTGCGCCGCAACACGGTCCTCACGCTCGAGAAGATGTCTGTGCCCGTGGAGTACACCTTCCACGCCGCCGGCCGCTCGCAGCACGGCATGAGCCTGCGCCACGCCGAGGCCCTGAGCATGTCCGACGCCATCACCACGGCCAAACTCATCATTAAGCAGCAGGCCTACGAGAGCGGTTGCCACGCCTCCTTTATGCCCAAGCCGTTGGCAGGCGAGGACGGCAGTGCTATGTTCCTGTGCCAGTCGCTATTCGACCACGACGGCAACAACGTCTTTTGGGGCGAGGACGACGAGAGATACCATCTCTCCGACATCGCCAAACACTACATGGCCGGCATCTTGGCGCACGCGCGCGAGATCAGCGCCATCACCAACCCCACGGTCAACTCGTACAAGCGCATCACCACGGGTGGCGACTCCGTGCCGCAG
>USOG01000128.1 GCA_900556365.1 uncultured Collinsella sp. | reverse complement strand
TTGGCGCTGCCGTGACCCTGCTGGTCCTCGCGCACGGCCTCGATGGCGCTCACGTACGTGTTGGCCGCAGACATCGCGGTCACGCAAGTCACGCCGCGGCGCACGGCCTCGGTGCGCAACAGATAGCCGTCGCCACGAGAACCCGGGCCGTACGGCGTGTTGATGATTACCGCAATCTTGCCATCGGCGATGAGGTCGCCGATGTTGGGACGCTCGCCGTCGTGCGGACCGCCGATCTTCTCCACGACCTCACAAGTCACGTTGCCGCCGCGCAGCACGCGCGCCGTACCCTCGGTGGAGCAGATATCAAAGCCCAGGTAGCGCAGGATACGGGCGACCGAAAGGATATGACGCTTGTCGCGGTCGCACACGCTGATGAACACCTTGCCGCAGCTCGGATCGGGCAGCTTGTAGTCAATCGCCAGCTGCGTCTTGGCATATGCCTCGGGATAGCTCTTGGCGATACCCATGACCTCACCTGTCGACTTCATCTCGGGCCCCAGGATAACGTCGGCGCCCGGGAAACGACCCCAGGGCATAACGGCTTCCTTCATGCAGAACCAATCGAGCTGACGCTCATCGCTCGGCAGGCCCAGGCTGGCGATGGAATCGCCCGCCATGATACGCGCCGCGCACTTGGCGAGCGGCACACCGGTGGCCTTGGAGATAAACGGCACGGTACGGCTTGCGCGCGGGTTGGCCTCGATCACGTAAACGGTCTCACCCTTGATGGCGTACTGCACGTTGACCAGGCCGCGTACGCCCAGCGCCATCGCGATGCGGCGCGTAGTCTCGCGGAGCTTCGCCTGCAGGCTCTCACTAAAGCTGAACGGCGGAATGCACGTCGCAGAGTCACCGGAGTGGATGCCGGCCTCCTCGATATGCTCCAGGATACCGCCGATGTAGACCTCTTCGCCGTCGCACAGGGCGTCGACGTCGGACTCGATCGCACCCTCCAGGAAGCGGTCCAGGTACACCGGATAGTCGGGGCTAATGCGCGCAGCCTCGGCCATGTAATCGCGCAGATGCTCGGCATCGTAGGCGATCATCATGCCGCGGCCGCCCAGCACGTAGCTCGGACGCACCAGCAGCGGGTAGCCGATGTGCGCGGCCACGGCCTCGGCCTCCTCAAACGAGGTGGCCTGACCCGCCGGCGGGTACATGATGCCCAGCTTGTCGAGCAGAGCGGCGAAGCGCTCACGGTCCTCGGCAAAGTCGATGGCATCGGGCTTGGTGCCCATGATGTTGACGCCACTCTCCTCGAGCATGCGCGCCAGCTTAAGCGGAGTCTGGCCGCCGAGCGTCACCACAACGCCGTCGGGACGCTCAACATCGATGACATCCATGACGTCCTCGTAGGTGAGCGGCTCAAAGTAAAGGCGGTCGGACGTGTCGTAGTCAGTCGAGACGGTCTCGGGATTGCAGTTGACCATGATGGTCTCGAAGCCGCGGGCCGCCAGCGCGTAGCTCGCGTGCACGCAGCAGTAATCGAACTCGATACCCTGGCCAATGCGGTTGGGGCCGGCGCCCAAGATCATCGCCTTGGGCTTGTCCGCCGGCGTGGTCTCGTCGGGAGCCACGCACTTCTTGGCATCCGGGCTTGTGCGGTAGATGTTCTCGTACGTCTTATAGTGGTACTCCGTGGCGCTCGAGAACTCCGCAGCGCAGGTATCGACCGTCTTCATGCTGGGAACCACGCCCAGACCCTTGCGATAGGCGCGCACAAAGCGCTCGTCCGAGCCGGTCAGCGCGGCAATCTCGGCGTCGCTCGTGCCGTACTGCTTGAGTAGGCGCATCGCGTCGGCGTCAATATCCTCCACACGCAGGCCGCGGATGCTCTCCTGGACCTGCACCATGTCGTTGATGCGGTTGAGGTACCACGGGTCGATGCCGCAGATGGCATGGATACGCGCGACATCCCAGCCACGGCGCAGGGCCTCGACCACAAAGAAGATGCGGTGCTCGGTCGGCGTGGCCACGGCCTGAGTGAGCTCGTCGTCGCTCAGCTTGTCGGCACCCTCCTTGCCACCGGCGCAAATGCCCTGGTGACCATCCTCCAGCGAGCGCATGGCCTTGCCGAAGGCTTCCTCAAAAGTGCGGCCAATCGCCATAATCTCGCCCACGGCCTTCATGCGCGTGGTGAGCGTGGGGTCGGTACCCTTGAACTTCTCGAAGGCAAAGCGCGGCACCTTAACGACGCAGTAGTCGATCGTGGGCTCAAAGCAGGCGGGCGTTGCCTTGGTGATGTCGTTGACGATCTCGTCGAGCGTATAACCCACAGCCAGGCGCGCGGCGGCCTTAGCGATGGGGAAACCCGTGGCCTTGGAGGCCAGCGCAGACGAACGGCTCACGCGCGGGTTCATCTCGATGACAATCAGGCGGCCGGTGTTGGGGTTCACGGCAAACTGCACGTTGGAGCCACCGGTCTCGACGCCGATCTTCTCCAGAATGGCGAGCGAAGCCACGCGCATGCGCTGATACTCAAGGTCGGAGAGCGTCTGCGCCGGCGCCACGGTGATGGAGTCGCCGGTGTGCACGCCCATGGGGTCGAGATTCTCGATGGAGCACACGATGATGCCGTTGCCGGCGTGGTCGCGCATGACCTCCATCTCATACTCTTTCCAGCCCTCGATGGACTCCTCGACCAGCACCTCGTGGGCGGGGGAGAGCTCCAGGCCCTGGCTCACGATGGAGACAAGCTCCTCGTGGGTGTGAGCGATGCCGCCGCCGGCGCCGCCCAAGGTAAAGCTCGGGCGCAGTACGCAGGGATAGCCCACGCGCTCGGCGATAGCCTCGGCGTCGGCCACACTGTAGGCATAGCCCGAGCGTGCGACCTCCAGGCCAATCTCGGCCATGGCCTCGTTAAAGAGCTTGCGGTCCTCGCCGCGCTCGATAGCGGCCAGGTCGCAGCCGATCATCTCGACGCCGTACTTATCGAGCGTGCCGTCTTTCGCCAGCTCGACGGCGGCGTTCAGACCGGTTTGGCCGCCCAGCGTGGGCAGCAGCGCGTCCGGGCGCTCTTTCTTGATTACGCGCTCGATAAACTCGGCGGTGATGGGCTCGACATAGGTGCGGTCGGCAAGACCCGGGTCGGTCATGATGGTCGCCGGGTTGGAGTTGACCAGGACGACCTCAAAGCCATCCTCCTTGAGCACCTTGCAGGCCTGGGCGCCGGAGTAGTCGAACTCACAGGCCTGGCCAATAACGATGGGGCCCGAACCAATGACGAGGATGCGCTTGATGTCAGTACGTTTCGGCATGTTAGTTCTCCTCGGTCTCGGTCGCGGCGGTCTCGGCGAAATTCCAGCCGGCAAGGCGGTCCTTCGCGGTGTCGATGTCCAGGTAGTTCTCCTCGCCGTCCATGAGTCGCGTAAAGGCGGTAAAGAGATAGTGGGCATCGGTGGGGCCGGGCGAGGCCTCGGGGTGGTACTGGACCGAGAAGCACGGGGCGTCGAGCAGCTGGATGCCCTCGGCGGTGCCGTCGTTGAGATTCACGTGCGTCAGGCGAATACGGCCGAAGTGCTCGTTCATCACGACCGGCGCAATGCCGCGACGCACCCAGGCGCGCAGGTCGCCATCGGCCGCATGCTCGGTCTCGCCGCCGGAAAGCTCCGGGATCAGTTTGCCCAGACTGGGGAACAGCAGGCCAAAGCCGTGGTTTTGCGCGGTGATCTCCACGCGACGGCTCACCAGGTTCATAACCGGCTGGTTACCGCCACGGTGACCGAATTTAAGCTTTTCCATTTGGGCGCCACACGCCAAGCTGATCATCTGGTGACCAAGGCAAATGCCAAAGACCGGCACCTTGCCGATCAGCTGCTGCACCTGCTCGTAGGTCTCCACCACGGCATCGGGGTCGCCGGGGCCGTTGGATAAAAAGACGCCGTCGGGATTCATGTCGAGCACCTCACTCGCGGGCGTATCCCACGGCACGACGGTAAGGTCGCAGCCGGCGCGGACGAGGCCCTCCAGAATGCCGCGCTTGACGCCACAGTCGTAGGCGACCACGTTGTGGCGGGCAGGGGCGGCAGGGGCAAGCGCAAAGTCATGCGTAGCGGGCAGATCGCTCGCGGCAAAAGCGTGGGGCTCAGAGCAACTCACGGTCTTAACCAGATTCTCGCCCACTAGCGTCGGCGCCGCGGCCAGACGCTCGGCAAGCTCGTCGACGTCAAAGATCTCCGTCGAGATAATACCCATCTTGGAACCGTTGTCGCGCAGATGGCGCACAAGAGCGCGGGTGTCGACGCCCTCGATAGCGACGATGCCGTGGGCACGCAGGTACTCCGGCACGCTGACGGCCGAGCGCCAGTTGGAAGGCGTGGCGCACATGTCGCGGACGATCATGCCGCGCATGGCGGGAGCGCTCGCGGGGCGAGCGGTATCGCCGGGGAAGGCCGACTGGACGTCGGTCTCGTCGATGCCGTAGTTACCGATCTGCGGATAGGTCATGGTTACGATTTGGCCGGCATAGCTCGGGTCGGTCATGACCTCAAAATAGCCCTCAAGCGAGGTGTTGAAGCAGACCTCGCCGGTCGCGGTACCCTCGGCACCGCATGCACGGCCATAAAAAATGGTCCCATCCTCAAGGTACAGGATGCAGGGACCGCAGGTGCCCTTGCTGGTTTTGGCCAGCATGCGCTGGCAAAGCTCGCTGGGCGCGAAGGT
>USOG01000127.1 GCA_900556365.1 uncultured Collinsella sp. | reverse complement strand
ATTACTATTATTAAGATATTTATATCTATAGAAAGGTATTAAAAGATGAAGTTCACCGTCAGCCAGAGCTCGCTTACACAAGCCATCGGCGTCGTTATGAAGGGTGTCGCTTCGGCATCCACCCTTCCCATCCTGTCGGGCGTGCTCGTCAAGGCGCAAGACGGCATCTTGGAATTCCAGACCTCTAACTACACCATCTCGATCCGTCATCGCATCGCGGCGCATGTCGAAGAAGAGGGCGAGATGGTTATCCCCTGTAAGATGCTCTCCAATATCACCAAGACTCTCCCCGATGCCCCGGTCACCTTTGAGCTGTCCGAGCGCCAGGTGCTGATCAGTTGCGAGAAGAGCTCTTTTAGGCTGAACACGCTCGATGCCAATGACTTCCCCGAGTTTCCGGCCTATGCCATCGAGAGTGCCGTGGAGCTGCCGACTGATATCTTGTCCGAAATGGTCGGCCGTGTGTGGCGCGTCACCTCGACCGACAAGGCCCGCCCCATCCTGGGTGGCGTGCACATGAAGGTCGAGAACAACACCGTGCGCCTGGTGGCGACCGATTCCTTCCGCTTGGCCGTGTGCGATACGCAGGTCGAGACCTCGACCCTCGAGGGTTCCTTTGAGCTCAACGTTCCGGCTGACGCCTTTAACGACGCGCTGAACATCATGGCCAGCCAGGCGACCATCATGATCGGGGCTACTGACACCCAGGTCGTCTTTGAGGCCGGCAACACCACCTACGTGTCGCGCCGCATCGAGGGCGTGTACCCCAACTACAAGCAGCTCATCCCCGATTCGTGCGTGACGAGCGTCAAGATCGACGTCGCCGCCTTTAACGCCGCCCTCAAACGCGTGGCCGTTATCGCGAGCGCCAACCCCGCCGTCAAGTTCGAGATCGATGTCGAGAACGGGCAGATGGGCCTGTCCTCCATTTCCAATGACCAGGACCTTGCGCAGGAGACGATCGATGTCGAGGCCGAGGGCGAGTCGGGTACCATCGCCTTCAACTACCACTACATCTTCGGCTGCCTCAATGCCCTGTCCAAGGAGAAGGAGATCACGCTGGAGCTCAAGAGCTATTCGCAGGCGGGCATCTTCAAGTCCTACGACAAGATCAACTACCTGTACCTGGTCATGCCGGTCCGCATCTAGCGTTGCGCCATGACCATGTTCGCCCGCGATCTTTCCGTCGCGCACTACCGCAGCTTCGATAGCTATCGCCTTGCCCTGGACGAGGGCGTAACGATACTTGCGGGACCCAACGCGGCGGGAAAGACCAATCTCATAGAGGCGCTGCAGCTGCTGACGAGCGGCGCCTCGTTTAGGCATCCGACCGCAGCCGAGCTCGTCCATGACGGCGTGGGCTCGTGCAAGGTCGAGCTGAGGCTTGAGGGTGACGGCCGCGTGCTTGATATGGGATTGAACGCGGAGGACGGTAAGCGCTCGTTTAGTCGCAACGGCAAGAGGTGCTCTGCCGCCGGTGTGCGCGGGGTCCTGCCGAGCGTGCTGTTTTGCCCCGACCATCTGGACATGGTTAAGCGAGGCGCCAGCGTGCGCCGCGCCGCCCTCGATGACTTTGGCATGCAACTGAGCGCACGCTATGCCGATCTTGCGAGCACCTATGGGCGCTGCGTGACCCAGCGTAACGCCTTGCTCAAGGAGACCTGGTGCTGCCGCGAGATGCTCGGCGCGTGGAACGATTCGATTGCCCGCGCGGGCTCGGCTCTGCTCGTGCACCGGTTGGCCCTGCTCGACCGGCTGGCGGGCCATGTGCACACTGCCTACGGGCAAGTGGCATCCGGTGAGGCTGCCAACGTGACCTATACGTCCACGCTGGGGGATTTGCCCCAGGTCGAGGATCGCGAAGAACTGAAGGGCTGGGCGTACGAGCGCATGCTGGCTGCCCTTGATGGGCACGCCGACGAGGAAATTCGCCGCGGCGTGACGTTGGTGGGACCGCATCGCGACGAGATTGAGTTTACCGTTGCGGGTCGCTCCGCCCGTTCATTTGCCAGCCAAGGACAGCAGCGAACGTTGGTACTGTCCTGGAAGGTGGCCGAGGTGGCCGTGGCTCGCGATGTTCTGGGTACTGCTCCGCTGTTGCTTCTGGACGACGTGATGAGCGAGCTCGACGGCGAGCGCCGCGGTGCTTTTCTGCGGCTGATCGGCGATGATATCCAAACGGTCATAACCACGACCAACCTGGGATACTTTACCGATGACCTGCTTGATCGAGCCAAGGTGGTGAGCATGGGTGAGACGTGCTAATTACGAGCGCGAGAGCGAGACGGTCGCCTTCAGTGGGTTTTTGAACGCAGAGCGCCAGCGCATCCTGGCGTCGGCGACGCCTGAGCGCCGTGCGCAGATGGAAGCTGCCGAGGAGTCGCGCGCGGTCTATCGCGCGTGGAACGCGGTGTGCTCGGGCACGCGCGAGGGGCGGCATGTGACGGGTCTGCGCTACCTGCCCGAGTCCAATGAGCTGCTGGTATATCTCGATTCGCCCTCGTGGACGCAGGAAATGACGCTGTTGCGTGAGATCATCCGCGCGCGCATGGAGCGCGCCGGTGCGCATGTGGACGGCCTGGTGTTCAAAACCACCGCACCCGGTCACACGCCGCCCGCCGCCAAGGAGCTCCTGCGCCCGGCGACGACCGAGCGCCCGCCGGCCCCGCACGCCGACCTCAGTGAGGCCGAGCGCACCGAGATTGAGCGCCAAGTGGCGCCCATCGAAGACCAAAAACTGCGCGAGGCCCTCGAGAATGCCATGGGAGCCAGTGCCGAGTGGGCCAAGGGCGTGCAAAGCAAAAAAGAGCCTTAAATCGCATCTGGTGGCCTTGTAGAGCCAAATACCCTCGTTCCCGAGGGTATTTTTTTACGATAAACTAGTAAGGCTGTACACATTTTCTTGACTGAAGGAGGACGTGTGGCAAACGAAAACGATTACGATGGCGGCGAGATTAAGATTCTCGAAGGTCTCGAGGCCGTTCGTAAGCGCCCGGGCATGTATATCGGCTCGACGAGCGCCAGCGGTCTGCATCACCTGGTGTGGGAGATCGTTGACAACTCCGTCGACGAGGCAATGGCCGGTTTCTGCACCGAGATCCAGGTGACGGTCCACGCCGACAACTCCATCACGGTCGTCGACAACGGGCGCGGCATCCCCGTCGACGAGCACCCTGTTAAAAAGATCCCGACGCTCGAGGTCGTCATGACGATCTTGCACGCCGGCGGTAAGTTTGATAACTCGGCCTATAAGGTCTCGGGCGGCCTGCACGGCGTGGGCATCTCCGTCGTCAACGCCCTGTCCAAGCGCGTGGTCGTTCAGGTTCGTCGCGATGGCAACACCTACGAGATGGAGTTCTCGCGCGGCAAGACCGTCAAGAAGATGGAGGTCGTGGGCACCTCGGATTCGACGGGTACCACCGTCACCTTCTGGCCCGACGACGAGATCTTCGAGACCTGCATCTACGATTTCGATACGCTGCACAACCGTCTGCAGGAGACGGCGTTCCTCAATAAGAACCTCAAGATCGTGCTGACCGACGAGCGCGAGACGACTCCCCATGTGGAGGAGTTTTGCTACGAGGGCGGCATCATCGACTTCGTCAGGTTCCTCAACGAGGGCAAGGACGTCCCCGAGGCCTTTAAGGAGCCCATCTACATCGAGGGCAAATCGGACCCGGACGCGCCTGTGACCAAGATGGGCGAGGTCGAGGTTTCCCTGCAGTGGAATAGCGGCTACGGCGAGAACGTCATGTCGTTTGCCAACGACATCTACACCCCCGAGGGCGGCATGCACCTCGAGGGCTTCCGCACGGCGCTCACCCGCGTGATCAACGATTACGCTCGCAAGCAGAACCTGCTCAAGGAAAAAGACGCCAACCTGACCGGCGACGATGTACGCGAGGGCCTTTCGGCCGTTATCTCGGTCAAGCTGCCCGACCCGCAGTTTGAGGGCCAGACCAAGGCCAAGCTTGGCAGCTCCTATATGCGAGCGCTGACGCTCAAGATCGTGACCGACGGCCTCGCCGATTACCTCGAGGAGCATCCCAAGCCCGCTCGCGAGATCGTCAAGAAGGCGCAGCAGGCCTGCAAGGCGCGCAATGCCGCCCGCAAGGCGCGCGAGGCGACCCGCCGCAAGAGCCTGCTCGAGACGGCGTCCCTGCCCGGTAAGCTCGCTGACTGCTCGGTGCGCGATGCCGAGCTGACCGAGCTCTTTATCGTAGAGGGCGACTCGGCAGGCGGTTCGGCCAAGGACGGCCGTCGCCGAGACATCCAGGCGATTCTGCCCCTGCGCGGCAAGATTTTGAACGTCGAACGCGTTGGTGACCATCGCGCGTTCTCGAGTGACACCATCCAGTCGCTGATTACCGCGATCGGCTGCGGCGTCACGACGAGTGCCGGCGACGGCGGCGACTTCGATATCACCAAGGCGCGCTACCACAAGATCATCATCATGACCGATGCAGACGTCGACGGTGCGCATATCCGCATCCTGCTGCTGACGTTCTTCTACAAGTACATGCGTCCGCTGATCGATGCCGGCTACGTCTATGTTGCCTGCCCGCCCATCTTTGGCATTAAGGTGCGCAACAAGATCCACTACGTGTATCCCAACGGCCGCCAGCCCGAAGACGAGATCCTGCGCGACACCATCCAGAGTCTGGGCCTGAACCC
>USOG01000126.1 GCA_900556365.1 uncultured Collinsella sp. | reverse complement strand
GAATCGGGCGGCCATATTGGCGAGACCTCGACGATGGCACTGGTGCCGCAGGTCGTCGATGCGGTCGACATTCCCGTTGTGGCCGCCGGCGGTATCGCGGATGGCCGCGGGGTGGCGGCCGCCTTTATGCTTGGCGCCGCTGGCGTCCAAGTGGGCACGCGTTTTCTCGTTGCCGATGAGTGTACCGTCTCGGAGCAGTACAAGGAGATGGTCCTGAAGGCCAACGACACTTCGACGCGTGCGACCGGTCGCTCGACGGGACATCCGGTGCGCGCCCTCAAGAGCCCCTTCACCAACGCCTATGCCAAGAGCGAGGGTTCCGGTGCGAGTGCCGAGGAGCTCGGTGCTATGGGAACCGGTGCGCTGCGTAAGGCCGCCAAGGACGGCAACTACGAAGAGGGTTCGTTTTTGTGTGGACAGATTGCCGGCATGGTCAACGAGCGCCAGAGTGCGCGTGAAATCGTTGAAGACCTGGTCGATGGCGCCGAGCACGTCCTGAAGGGTGCGTGCGCATGGGTGGCGTAGCGTTTTTGTTTGCCGGCCAGGGTGCCCAACACCCCGCGATGGGCGTCGACTTGATCGAGACATCGCCGGCGGCCGCCGAGGTGTTCGCCATTGCCGATGAGGTGCGCCCGGGGACGAGCGAGCAGTGCCGGAGCGCCTCCAAGGGGGAGCTCTCGCAGACCGAGAACACGCAGCCTTGCGTGTTCGTGCACGACTTGGCTGTCGCCGTCGCCCTGCGCGAGCGCGGCGTGGCGCCTGCCGCCTGTGCGGGATTCTCGCTGGGCGAGGTCGCTGCACTCACCTTTGCGGGGGCATTCGATACGCGAGCGGGTTTTGAGCTCGTGTGTGAGCGCGCGGCATTGATGGCCACGGCGGCCGAGCGTCACCCCGGCGGCATGAGCGCCGTCATCAAACTTGATGCTGCGCAAGTCGAGAACCTGGCTGCACAGGCCGGCGAGGACTGCTGGCCGGTCAACTACAACAGTCCCCAGCAGACGGTTGTGGCCGGAGCGCCCGATGCGCTGCAGACCCTCGACGTCCTAGTAAAAGAGGCTGGCGGCCGCGCCATGAAGGTCGCGGTGTCGGGTGCATTTCATAGCCCCTATATGGCCGAGGCGACCTGTGGCCTTGCCGCATATATTGAGGCCGGTCACGCGCCGTCCCCGTTGCTCATTCCTGTTTTGGCAAATATGACAGCGGCGCCCTATTCGGCGGACCCCCAGACGGCATCGGGTGTCTTGGCCAATCAGGTGAGCCATGCCGTGCGCTGGGTCGATACGCTGCACACTCTGCAGGATCAAGGCATCGACACATTTATTGAGGTCGGCCCCGGCAAAACGCTGTCCGGCCTGGTCAAGCGTACGTTGAGCGACGTTCGTGTGTATTCGTGCGAGACGGCCGAGCAGGTCGCAGCTATTGCCGACGAGCTCGCATAGTCCACAGGGCTGTAACCCGAAAGGAATGACATGGGCAACTTGAACAATGGCGCGCTCGAGCGCAACGACTCACGTCGCGTGGCACTGGTCACGGGCGGCTCGCGGGGTATCGGCCGCGCCTGCGCTGTCGGTCTGGCGGAGGACGGCTTTGATATCGCCGTCGTCTATGCCGGCAGCGTCGATGCGGCGCACGAGACGTGCGAAGCCTGCGAGGCGGCTGGCGCCGCGGCACGCGCATATCAATGCGACGTGGCCGACCCCGCTGCCGTCAAAGCGTGCGTGGAAACGGTCCTCAACGACTTTGGCTCCATTTGGGCGCTCGTCAACAACGCCGGCATCACCCGCGATGGCCTGCTCATGCGCATGGGCGATGACGCCTTCGATTGCGTGCTCGATGTCAATCTTAAAGGAACGTTTAACATGACGCGCGCGCTCACCAAGACCTTTATGCGCCAGCGCGGCGGTTGCGTCGTCAACATGAGCTCGGTCGTGGGCCTGATGGGCAATGCCGGGCAAGCCAACTATGCTGCCTCCAAGGCGGGCGTGATCGGTCTGACCAAGGCGGTGGCGCGCGAGCTTGCGCCCCGCGGCGTACGAGTGAACGCGGTCGCCCCCGGGTTTGTCGAGACCGATATGACGGCAAAGCTTTCTGAGAAGGTGCGTGCGGCCACCGAGGACCAGATTCCCCTTAAGCGTATGGCGCAACCCGAGGAAGTGGCCGGCGTGGTGCGCTTTTTAGCGAGCGATGCGGCTGCCTACATTACGGGCGAAGTCATACGCGTCGACGGCGGAATGGCGATGTAGAAATCAGGGCCGAAGAACGGCTTGGATGAGGAGACCATGATGGAACAGAGAGTTGCAATCACCGGCATCGGTGCCGTGTCGCCGCTCGGCAACACCGCGCTTGCCACCTGGGCGGCCATGTGCGCCGGCACGTGCGGCATCGGCCCGATCACGCACTTCGATACCGATGCGTTTGCCGTCAAGGTGGCGGCCGAGGTCAAGGGCTTTGACGGCAACGAGTACTTTGGCAAGCGTGACGCCAAGCATCTGGACCTCTGCGTTCAGTTTGCGATGGCGGCTTCGGACGAGGCAATGCACGATGCGGGCTTTGATGTCGAAGGCGCCATCGATCGCGAGCGCCTGGGCGTCTACGTGGGGTCGGGCGTGGGCGGCATGCAGACGCTCGTCGACAACGTCCACACGATCGCCGATCGGGGGCCTCGTCGCGCATCGCCTTACATGATCGCGATGATGATTCCCAACATGGCTTCGGGCAACATCGCGATTCGCCATAAGGCAAAGGGCCCGACCCTGCCCGTCGTGACTGCCTGCGCGACTTCTGCCCATGCGGTGGGTGAGGCGTTCCGCGCCATCAAGCACGGCTATGCCGACGCGATCCTCGCGGGCGGCGCCGAGGCCGCAATTATCCCCGATGCCGTTGCGGGCTTTACGTCCTGCCGCGCATTGACCACCAACCCTGATCCCGCGACGGCTTGCCGCCCGTTCGATGCAGACCGCGATGGCTTTGTGATGGGCGAGGGCGCCTGCGTGCTCGTGCTCGAGAGCATGGAACATGCGCAGGCGCGCGGTGCGCACATTTATGCCGAGGTCGTGGGCTACGGCAACACCGATGATGCCTATCACATCACGAGCCCTGATCCCGAGGCTGCCGGCATTGCCCGCGCGATATCGCTGGCGGTGACCGAGGGCGACGTCAGGCCTTCCGAGGGTCTCTACATCAATGCTCACGGCACATCGACCAAGCTCAACGATTCGTCCGAGACGGCGGGCATTAAGCGTGCGCTCGGCGAGGACGCGGCGCGCGCCGCGCACGTCTCGTCGACTAAGTCGATGACCGGCCACATGATCGGTGCCACGGGCGCCATCGAGGTCATGGCCTGCGCCATGGCGCTCGAGCAGGGCGTGGTGCCGCCGACCATTAACTACCGCACGCCCGATCCCGCCTGCGATCTTGACTACACGCCCAATCGCGCAGTTCGCGCCGACCTTACCTGGGCGCTTTCGACCAACCTAGGCTTTGGCGGGCACAACGCCGCCATCGCGCTGCGTAGATATACGAGGAGCTAGAGCATGGATTCCAAAAGACTTGCCGAGATAGCCGATGTGATGGAGGACCGCGGCCTCACGCGCGTGCGCGTTGAGGAGCCCGATGGCACCGCGGTCGAACTCGAGCGCGCGAGCGCCGCACAGCAGGTTGCCGTGCCCATGCCCATGCCGAGCGCTATGGCCGCTCCAGTTGCAGCTCCCACAGTCGCGCCTGCCGCACCGGAGCCCGCCGCGCAGACACCTGCCGCCGCACCGGAGCCCAAGGGCACCGAGGTGACCGCTCCCATGGTCGGCGTTTTCTATGCTGCCCCGGCGCCGGGCGACGAACCGTTTGTGCACGTGGGCTCCAAGGTCAAGGCTGGCGAGACCCTTTGCATCATCGAGGCCATGAAGGTTCTCAACGAGGTGACGGCAGAGGCGGATGGCGAGGTGCTCGAGATCTGCGTGGCCGACGGCGACCTCGTGGAGTTCGGCAGCTGCCTCATGAGGATCGGATAGGTGATATCCATGAACAAAGAAGAGCTCAAGAAGCTGTTACCGCATCGCGAGCCGATGCTTTTGCTCGACGAAGCCGAGCTGGTGGGCGACGAGGCTCACGGCAAGATTACGATTACGGGCGACGAATACTTTTTGCAGGGACATTTTCCGGGAAACCCGGTGGTCCCCGGCGTGATCCAGTGCGAGATGCTCGCCCAGAACTGCTGCGTGCTGCTGATGGGCGATGAGGAAGCGCGCGGCGCGACGCCGTTCTACACGAGTCTTGACAAGGTGCGCTTTAAGCGTCCGGTGCGCCCGGGCGAGACGGTTGATCTGGTGTGCACCATCACGCGTGCGCGCGGGCCGTTCCGCTTTGCGACGGGCACCGCGAGCGTCAACGGTGAGGTTTGCTGCCGCGCCGATATGTCTTTTGCACTCATGCACGAAAGTTAAGGAAGGCTTCATGTTCGACAAAGTGCTCATCGCCAACCGCGGAGAAGTCGCGGTGCGTGTTATCCGTGCGTGCCGCGATATGGGCATCAAGACCGTCGCCGTCTATTCCACGGCCGATGCGGACGCGCTGCACGTGCAGCTTGCCGACGAGGCATATTGCATCGGTGGCCCGCGTCTTGCCGAGAGCTACCTCAACGACGATGCCGTGCTCACCTGTGCCGTAAAGTCGGGAGCTAAGGCAAT
>USOG01000125.1 GCA_900556365.1 uncultured Collinsella sp. | reverse complement strand
GCCTTCGAGATTTGCGTGAACCCCACGTGCCCCACCAACTACGAGCCCGACCTTAAGGTGGGCGAGTGCAAGGTGTGCGCCGAGGCCGGACGCCATGGCGATCTGATCGCGCACAAGAGCGAAAAGAGCGGCAAGCGCTTTATCCGCTGCACCAACTATGACGATTGCGGCGTGAGCTATCCGCTGCCGGCGCGCGGCAAGCTCGAGGCGACGGGCGAGACCTGTCCCGAGTGCGGCGCTCCCATCGTGGTGGTCAACACAGCGCGCGGCCCGTGGCGTATCTGCGTCAACATGGACTGCCCGACCAAGGAGAAGAAGCCCGCCCGCGGCCGCAAGACCACGACCAAGGCGAGCACGACGAAGAAGACTTCGACGGCAAAGAAGGCCACGGCTAAGAAAGCCACTGCCGCCAAGAAGTCGACCGCGAAGAAGTCGACTGCCAAGAAAGCAGCCGCTGACAAGTAACCGAGCACATAACCGAGCACATATAGACACGGCGGGGCCGGGCGCGCAAATGCAAATGCGCGCCCGGCCCCACTTCTAAGTTGCGGTGAAATAGGGACTGTTTTTGCTGGCAAAAGGCCTAATTAATCCCTATTTCACCGCAAGTTTTGATCAGTTGTTGGGATTACTTCACCTCGACGGGTGCGGCGCCGGGGTAGCGGTCCTCAAAGTCCAGACGGTATTTGTTGTCGTTGGTGCCCGCTACGTTGTCGCGCGCCAGCGGTGCCACGATCTCGTCCTTGTGGTTGGCGGGGCTGGAGTACTCAAGGCTGATCTCCCAGGCATCGCAAATGACGTCAATGCGATTCTCCAGGTCGTCGTAGAGCGCGATGATGTCTTTCCACGAGCTGTAGTTCTGCGAGTCGATGGGAACGTCCAGGTCCTCGACCTCGTCCTTGAGGTCGTCGATCTGATCCTCGAGCGCCTCGGCGGCATCGCTGGCCGACTGACGCGAGCTTCGGTCATCCTTGAGATAGTACGTGTTGAATGTGGTGGCGCAGTCGCGAACCTGCTGATCAAGATCGGAGAGCCTGCTGTAGTAGGAGCTCAGCTGGTCGTAGACGTTCTGCTCGCTGATGGTGGCGGCATCGTGGACGTCATCGTCATCATCATCGTCAAGCTTGTTGGGGTCGCCCTTGACGGACGCATCGTCGTTATCGTGGTCGATCTTGACCTTCTCGATCGTCGTGCCCTTGGTATCATCGGCGCACTTGTCGAAAGGCTTGATCATAAAGAACACGACGAGCGCGATAATCACGACGATTAGCGCGGCGATGATGCCGATGAGCAGGGCGTTGTTGTTTTTGGGAGCAGCGGGGGCGCCGGCCTGCGGAGCGGCGGTCGGAATGGGCTGCTGCGGCGCGGAGCCGGCTGGCGCCGCCCATTGCTGCGTCGTGCCAACTTCGGGCTGGGGAGCGGACACGGGCTGATGGGCGGACTGTACGGTCACGTCTGCCGGTTGGGGCTGAGTTGCCGTGGGCTGCTGCGCAGACTGAACCGTGGTCGCGGCGGTGTCGAAGGCGGCGTCGGGCGCGGCGGCATGTTCGGCTGCCTGCGCATTCTCTTGCGACTGAGAGGCCTGGCCATCATCGGTTACCGGCGTTCCGCAGCTGGTGCAAAAACGCTCGTCGTCATTCAGAAGCTTGCCGCAATGGGTACAAAACCGGGGCATGATGGTTCCTTCCATTCGATGTGTTGGCTAGATTATAAGGTGGTTCAGGTGCGGTTGGGCCGCGCCGACCCAACTGGTTATGTGAGGATGATCATGTCGCGCAAGCCCTGTCGCATGCGTCACAATGAGTGCGGCGTGCTGGGTGTCCGGCGCGGTCGTTTATCGACGGCTCGGTAGAATGCGATGGTGGGGAGTGAGTCTGTGTACTGCGGCGAGCAAGGTCGGGGTGGCGGCGACAGCGTAGAGGCGTTCCGGTTCCCGCCGGGGGATGCACCCCTCACTGCGCGCGATTGCTCGCGTCGAGTGTTTTGTGCCGGGATGTTGACCGGAGCTCTTGCCTCGGTGATGAGTCTCGGCGGTTGTGCCGCGCGCCGCAACGAGGCTGAGGGCTCCGCTGTCCCTGTCAAACAAACGTCAAAGCGGTCATCCGCGACAAAAGCGACGGCCGCCCCTAAGTCTTCTTGGATCGCCGCCATTCAGCAAGATATCGAGGTCCTGGTCGAGCCGTATGGTGGGTCTACCTCGGTCTATGCTGTGGCGCTTGATCCTCAAACGTTCGCATCGCTCGATGGTGAAGTCGCTGTGGCGCCGGACGCGCGACGTGTGGCGGCAAGCATCATCAAGCTTCCTATTCTCGCTTGTGCGCTCGAGACCGTGACGGCGGGCGAGCTGTCCCTCGACGAGCAGATAACGGTAACGCAGCGGGATATCGTGGGTGGCAGCGGCAACATTCAGTCGCGCGGCGCGGGTGTGTCGTACAGTATTGACGAGCTGCTGTGCGCCATGATCGCCCAGAGCGATAACGTGGCAGCGAACCTTGTTATCGGCAGGCTTGGCATGGATACGGTCAACGAAACGTGTGCCGCATTGGGGCTGACCCAGACCGTGCTCGCTCGTTTGATGATGGACACCGAGGCCCAGGCACAAGGTCGCGAGAACTATACGAGCGCCCGTGATGCTGCGGCCGTGTTGCAGCGGCTGGCGGCGGGGACAATCGCGACGCCCGAGCTGTGCGAGCGAGCGCGCGGATATCTGCTGGCGCAGGAAGACGCGCGCGGTATTGTCGAGGGCGTTCCCGGCGGCGTTTTGGTCGCGCACAAAACGGGCAGCCTGGCGAATGCTCAACACGATGCCGCAATCGTCTACGCCGAGCGCCCTTACGTGCTGGCAATCCTCACCCAAGACCTCGAACGCGAACAGGCCCTAGCGCTCGAGCGCGACATTTCCTTCGCCATCAACGCCCGCGCCCACTCCTAACTTGCGGTGAAATAGGGATTGTATTTACTGTTAGAAGGCGTATTCAGTCCCTATCTCACCGCAACTTAGAGGGTCGGCAGTTGGGGATGTTCCTTTTCGGCCGGCACTTTGGGAACGTTCCTAACTGCCACCTAGTCATTTAAGAACGTCCCCAATGACTAGGTGGGATTTGGGGTGCGCCGGACGCTGGGGTATCATGGCTTGGTTGCTATAACTTGCATTTTCGCGCCTTGTAGGAAGGGGCTGCGCCCATGGCTTTTGAGCCCGCTCAACATAGCTTTATCACGCTCGAGGGCGTCGACGGCGCCGGCAAGTCCACGCAGGCGCGCCTGCTTGCCCGTGCGCTCGAGCTCGCTGGCTACCAGGTTGTGAGCCTGCGCGAGCCGGGCGGCACCGCCATCAGCGAAAAGATCCGCGCCCTGCTGCTCGACCCCGCCAATACGGCGATGGGCGACACCTGCGAGCTGCTACTCTACGAGGCCGCGCGTGCCCAGCTGGTGCACGAGGTCATTGCTCCCGCCCTCGCTGCCGGCAAGGTGGTCCTGTGCGACCGTTTCTACGATTCCACGACCTGCTATCAGGCGTTTGCCGATGGCCTCGATCGCCAGATGGTGCGTGATGCCAACAATCTGGCCGTCGCGGGAACACACCCGGCGCTCACGCTCGTCTATCACATCACGCCCGAGCAGGCGGCGCTGCGCATGGCCGCCCGTGGTGCGGCAGACCGCATGGAGGCCAAGGGCATGGCCTTCCAGGAGCGTGTCTACCAGGGATTTTGCGCAATTGCTGCCGAGGAGCCAGACCGCGTAAAGCTCATCGACGCCACTGCGTCGATCGCAGACGTCTTCACGCAAACGGTCGAGCTGGTTCGCGCGTACGGTCTCGACATTCCCCAAGATGCCGTCGCCGCCGCGCTTGCCCAGGAGGCTGAGTAACATGGCCCCCGCGCAGACAAGCCTGCTGGCCAAGCTCGACACCCAACAGCGCGTGCGCGACTTTTTGACCAACGCCATCGCAAGCGGCCGCGCATCGCACGCCTACCTGTTCTTGGGCGCGCCCGGCGCCGGTAAGCTTGACGCCGCATGGGCGCTTGCCCAGGCATTCCTGTGCGAGCGGGACGGCTGTGGCTCGTGCGACAGCTGCGTGCGCGTCGCCCGCCATACGCATCCCGACGTGCACTATTACACGCCCGAAAGTGCTACGGGCTACCTCATCGCGCAGACCCGCGAGCTGCTCGACGACGTGCCCCTGGCGCCCATCCGCGCCAAGGCAAAGGTTTATATCATCGACCGTGCCGAGCAGCTGCGCGCCAACACCGCCAACGCGCTGCTCAAAACGCTCGAGGAGCCGCCCGAGGGCGTCATGTTCATCCTGTTGGGTACCTCGGCCGACGTGATGCTGCCCACTATTGTGAGCCGCTGCCAGTGCGTGCCGTTTCGGCTGGTGTCGCCCACTGTGGCCGCGCAGGCCGTGAGCCGCGCGACGGGCCAGGATATCGCGCGTTGTCGCATGGCCGTCGCCGTGGCGGGAAGCCCCACGCGTGGCATCGAGTTCCTCAAGAGCGCCGAGCGCCAGGACGCCCGCCGTCAGATGGTTCGCGCCATCGACTCGCTCATCGCCGCCGACGAGGCCGATGTGCTCAGTCGCGCCAAGTCGCTCATCGTCGCCGTCAAGGCGCCGCTCGCCGAGGTCAAGTCCACGCAGGAAAAGGTGCTCGAGCAAAATGTCGACTACCTGTCGCGTGGAGCATTGAAGCAGCTTGAGGACCGCAACAAGCGCGAACTCAACGCGCGCGAGCGTTCGG
>USOG01000124.1 GCA_900556365.1 uncultured Collinsella sp. | reverse complement strand
AACTTGTCGAACTCCAGCGCGCAGACGCGGCCCTCGGTTGCGGCTTGGGCGACGAGCTCGGCCGCCTCGCCCTCGCCGGCGTAGGGCAGCAGCGCGTCGGCGCGCAGCACGCGCTGCGGCTCCTGGCGGCTAAAGACCGCGGTGCCCGCGTAGCCCTTGCGCTGGGCGTAGCTCCAGGTTTGGTGATAGCCGGGCAGATCGATATCGACCTGGCCCTCCTGCAGCTTGGTCTCTTGCAGCGCCAGGATATCGACATTGAGCTCCTGTGCGATCTGGATAAAGCTCGGGTCTTTTTTGAGCACGGCGCGCAGGCCGTTGACGTTCCACGAGGCGAACGTGTAAGTCTGAGACATGGTGTCCTTTCGACGGGGTTGGCAGGCTTAAGATTAGCGCAACAGGGGCGGGGCGGAGTCCGCGAGCGATAGCGCGATCGCCGCCGTCCCGGAGACACGGACGGAGGACATATATGACGCAGGCAATATCGGACCCCAAACAGGCCTCCGCCGCGCTGGCGGAACTGTTCGAAACCCATAGCCACGTGGTCTTCTTTGGCGGCGCGGGCGTTTCCACGGCAAGCGGCATTCCCGATTTCCGCAGCGTGGACGGTCTGTATCACCAGCGGTTTTCCTATCCGCCCGAGACTATGCTCTCGCACAGCTTCTACGAGGCGCATCCGGCGGAGTTTTTCGACTTCTACCGGACCAAGATGATCGCGCTGGGCGCCAAGCCCAACCACTGCCACGCCAAGCTGGCGGAGCTGGAGCGCGCCGGCAAGCTTGCCGCCGTGGTGACTCAAAACATCGATGGCCTGCATCAGGCGGCTGGTTCACGGCACGTGTTTGAGCTGCATGGCTCGGTCCACCGCAATATCTGCCAGACGTGCGGCGCGGTCTACAGCGCCGAATGGATTTGCGCGCGCGAGCACGAGGATGCCGCGGGCGTGCCCGTGTGCCCTACGTGCGGCGGTCGCATCAAGCCCGATGTGGTCCTCTACGAAGAACCGCTCGATGAGCGTGTGCTTACCGGCGCCGTTGCTGCCATCGCCGCATCCGACGCCCTTGTCGTGGGCGGGACCTCGCTCGTGGTGTATCCGGCGGCGGGCCTCACGCGTTACTTTACTGGCGATGCGCTGGCCATTTGCAATTTGGCACCCACCGATCAGGATGCAAATGCCGACCTGCTGATTTCTTGCGACATCGCGGCCGCGTTTGCATTCTAGCCCGCGCGCGCGGATACAATAGAAAGACTGATTGCAAAGCGACCCCGCCGCCTGTGCCCGAGCGCGGCGACGTGGGCATTTTAGGAGGATGTTCATGGCGAACGACAGCAAGACATGGCGGTGCGGAAAGTACGAGCTCAGCTTTGACCGTCCGCGTATCATGGGCGTCCTCAACGTGACGCCCGATTCGATGAGCGACGGCGGTGAGCACTTTGACCAGGATGCCGCTATCGAGTACGGCCTGGCGATGCTCGATGCCGGCGCCGACATCATCGACGTGGGCGGCGAGTCCACGCGTCCTGGCTTTACCCCGGTCAACCCCGACGAGGAGGCGCGTCGCGTGCTGCCCGTCGTGCGCGCGCTCGCCAAAGAGGGCGCCATCGTCTCGATCGATACGCGTCATGTGGCGGTTGCCAAGGCGGCAGTGCGCTGCGGTGCTTCGATTGTCAACGACGTGACGGGCTTCACCGATCCCAAGATGGTTGAGTTCGTTAAGACAAGCACCTGCGGCGTTATCGTAATGCACGCCGGCGAGGTCGCCGCACCCGCACGCACGCACGCGACGGTGCAGCTCGATACCTCGGCTGCGGCGTTTGTTGCCGAGAAGGCACGCGAAGCGGCTGTCGAGGCCGCGCGCGAGGCCGAGAAGCCGGCCCGTCGCCGTCGCGGCAAGTTGCTGGGCGAGCCCAAGGTTGAAGCCAAGCTTCCGGGCGGTGTGGTACAGCCCTCGCTGCCGCTTGGCGAATCGGAGCCCGCGCCCGAGTCCGAGTCAGAGAAGCCGGCTGCCGAGCAGGCTGCCCCTGCCGCCGCTGCGCCCGAGACCGTGCCCGCAGCTGCCGAAGCCGCACCAGAGCCCAGCGATCACCTGGCCGCCATGATGCGCCGCAGTGCCCGCCGTGAGGAAGCCTATGTGCCCACTTCGCAGCTCCGCCGCTTTACCCTGCCCGATTCTGCACCCATCATGCGCCGCGTCATGGGCTTTCTGTCCGATCAGGCCCGCACGCTCATCCATGCCGGCGTGTCGCGCGACCGTATCTGCATCGATCCCGGCTCGGGCTTTGGCAAGACGGCCAACGAAGACATCGTCATCCAGCGCGAGACCGCCAAGATGGCGTCGCTGGGCTATCCGCTCATGTGCGCCGTGTCGCGCAAGCGCTTTGTGGGCGCCGTCTCGGGCGTGACCCAGGCCGCCGCGCGCGATGCCGCCACGTTTGGTGTGTGCCTGGGCGCCATCCAGGCCGGCGCCAACATCGTGCGCGTGCACGACGTCGCTGGCTTTGCGCAGTTCCTGAACGGTTACTGGGCTGTCGCCGAGCCGCAACCGCGCCGTGCGTTTGTGGCCGTGGGTTCCAACCTGGGGCATCGTTGCGACAACATCCGCGCCGCGCGCAACATGATTGCCGAGATTCCGCTCACCTGCGTGTCCAACTCCTCCAAGATCTACGAGAGCGAGCCGGCCTACGAGACGCGCCAGGACGCGTTTGCCAATGCCGTCATCGAGATCAAGACCGAGTTGGCGCCGTTGGTGCTGCTCGACGAGCTCATGAAGATCGAGGCCGAGCTGGGGCGCGACCGCTCCAAAAAGGCCAAGGCCAACGGTCCGCGCACCATCGACCTGGACCTGCTGTGGATGGACGGCGAGACCCACGGCGGCCAAAAGCTGCGCCTGCCGCATCCGCTCATTGGTGAGCGCGATTTTGTGCTGGTGCCGCTCGAGGACCTGATGCACGACCCGGCGCGGTTCTTCCGCTACAACGGTGTCGAGGTCAAGGAGCCCGAGGACCGCGTGGGCCATATCGTGGGCGAATTGGGGCGTATGTAGATGATCGAGATGAATGCTGTTGCCGCCGGCACCGAGCTCGACGCGGCGCGTGACGCGGGCCGCGAGGGCGTGTCCGCGGGCTGGTGCGCGTGGAGCGCGGGCGATGCTTCGCTGACGTTTTCGCTGGTCGTGCGTCCGGATGTGAACATGCATGCCTTTCACGGCCTGCCGTTTGTGGCCGCGATGGGCATGATGGACGTGCTCGTGGGCACGGCTTCGACGCCGGGGTTGGGCCTTGCCGGTAAGGTGGGTATCCAGTGGCCGAGCGATATCGTGTGCGGCGCGCCCGCGTTTGAGACGTCGCTCGCGCGTGTTGCCGTGAACGGCGGTGCCGGTGCTGCGGGCATGTTCGGTGCCGTGACGGTTGATATTGAGCGTTCGGCGCTGAGCGAGCTTGGTGTGGACGTGGCTGACGAAGCGCTGGTCGAGACGCTGGCCGCCGCCGTGCTGGCCCGCGTGGACGCCTGGGCGGTTGTTGCCAACACGCCGCAAGGCGCCGCAGGGCCGCTGGCTCCCGTGCTGGGCGAGTACTTCGACATGGTGCCGCTGCTGGGCCGCCAAGTTGCGGCGGTGTCGCCCAACGGCCTGCCGCTTGCGGTCGGTGTGTTTGCAGGCCTGGACATCTGGGGCCGCGCGACCATTAAGACCGATGCCGGCGAGCAGGAGTTTCCGCCCGAGGCCGTACGAATTCGCGGGCTGTAGCGCGGGGCGTTCGCGCCCAAAGATAGACATGACAACAAGACCCTCCTCGGCCTGTGCCGGGGAGGGTTTCGCCTGTCTGAGGAATAGGCTTGGCGAGCATTTGCGGGGACTGTGGCATCGGGCGCGCTCGACTTAAGCCCCTGCTCTATCCCAGCTTCTGCATGCGGCGGTAGATTTCGCAGATGCCCTTGATGGTGAGTTGGCCGTCTACCACGTCGAAGGCATCGGTCGAGCCGGCGACGATGCCGGCGAGGCCGCCCGTGGCGATAACGGTGGCATCGTCGCGGCCCAGCTCGCGCTTCATGCGCGCGACCAGGCCCTCGGCCATGGCGGCGGCGCCCGTTACGGCGCCGACCTTGATGCACTCCTCGGTATCGCGGCCGATGGCGTGCTCGGGCGCCTCGAGCGGCACGCTGGCGAGCTTGGCGGCACGGGCGGCAAGCGCGTCCATGGAGATGCGAATGCCCGGCGCGATCGCTCCGCCAATGTAATAACCGTCCTCATCGATGACGTCGATATTGGTCGCGGTGCCAAAGTCCACCACGATTGCCGGCGCGCCGTAGAAAGTTTCGGCCGCAACGGCGTTAGCGACGCGATCGGCGCCTACGGCTTGGGGACGCGCCGCGCGCAGCTTGGTCACCGCGGCCGTCTGCGGCCCGATGACGATGGCGTCCGCGGCAATGCGGTCGGCCACGGCGTGCCATTCGCGCGAGAGCTGCGGCACCACGCCGGCAAAGGCGATCGCGTCGACCGCGTCGAGCGAAAGGCCGTACATCTTAAAGAAACCCATCAGGCGCACATGGATCTCGTCGGCGGTATAGGAGCGGTCGGTGGGCATGCGCCACGACTGCACCAGCTCGTCTCCGTCAAACAGGCCCATGGCCGTCTGCGTGTTTCCCATATCGATAGCGAGCAGCATGTCTACTCCCAGTGTTGGCATAAAAGGACGCGCACCATTGTATACGCGTCGCCGACGGCACTCGGCTGCGATTCGTTTACGGTGATAGGGGCCGAGGGGTTTAAATATGAA
>USOG01000123.1 GCA_900556365.1 uncultured Collinsella sp. | reverse complement strand
GTCCGCTGCGGTTGGCGTACCGACCAGGTCATGGTTACGCTCGTGACCGCCCAGCGTGACTTACCGCATGCGCAGGAGTTCTTTGAGGCCGTCGCCGCACTCAATCCGCACATCGTCACCGTCGCCCAAAACATCAACGGACGTCCCGGCAACGCCATCCTCGGCGAGGAAACCCGCATTGTATATGGCGCCGAGTGCATGCGCGACCAGCTGCTCGGCTGCGAGTTCGATATCTCCCCCACCGCGTTCTACCAGACCAACCCGCAGCAGACCGAGCTGCTCTATCAGCTCGCGATTGACGGCATGGACCTGCAGCAGGGCGACGTACTCATGGATGCCTATTGCGGTAGTGGAACTATCGGCCTGTGCGCAGCCAAAGCCGCCCAGGACAAGGGCGTCGGTATTATGCTGCTTGGCGTGGAGCGCAACCACGCCGGCATTGCCGACGCACGTCGTAATGCCGAGCTCAACGGCCTCACCCGCAGCGCTTGGTTTATGGCCGACGATGCGACCGATTACATCCTGGATGCCGCCGACAACAACGAACGCGTCGACGTTCTTTCCATCGACCCGCCGCGCGCCGGCTCCACGCCCGAGTTCCTCGAAGCTGCCTGCGCACTTAAGCCGCGCCGCATCACCTATATCAGCTGCAACCCCGTGACCCAAGAGCGCGACCTGCACCAGCTCCTCGACGGAGGCTATCGCCTGCTCAAGATCACGCCAGTCGACATGTTCCCCCATACCGACCACACCGAAACCGTAGCGGTCCTCGAACGCCGCTAACCAACCTCAGTAGATTTTTGGGACAAGAAAGGGGGCGACCCGTCTGGGCCGCCCCCTTCGCTTGGTTTAAAAATTCCGCTATATCCCCTTGCGCAGGTCGCACACGCCGGCTGCCGCCATCTCGCGCAGCAGCGTCTCGCGATCGCGCGTCACGATCAGATCCAACGGGAAGTGAATCTCGTCGAGCATCTTGCGAGCGTAATCGAGCTTACCAATTGCCATGCCAATGTGCGCATCGGTCGAAACGCCAATGCCCACGCCCAGCTCGGCGCAGCGCTCGGCGATCTTGCGGCATACGACCCAATGCTCAGTGTCGACACCGTGTTCAAGACTATGGTTGTTGATCTCGATAATCTTGTGCTTGGCCTTAGCCGCCAACAGCACCTCGTCGATATCGAACGGCACGCCCGAACGCCCCGTGTGACCCAGCATGAACACCTTGGGGTGCTCCAGGGCATTGATATACATCTCGGTCGTCTGGGCCAGCGTCGCGCCTTCAGCAATCTGCGGATTATGCACGCTCGCAACCAAATAATCCAAATTACGCGTAACCAAATCGAACAGCGAATGCTGACGGCTGTACGAATCGCCGGCAATATCGAGCGTGACAGGAGTGTCCTCGCCAAACAGGCTTCCGTCCAGCGAAACGATATCGGCCTCGGCACCACGCAGCACCAGCACGCCGCTCCAAATGCGCGGCCAGATATCCTGGTTGATAAAGAACTGGTAACTGCGCAGGTCATTGGGGCAAGCCGTAACCATAGAGCTCAAATGGTCGGCAGATCCGAGCACCTGCAGACCACGCTCTGCCGCCCAGTACACATTCTCCTCAATGGTCGAATATGCATGCGCAGAGAACATCGTATGGGTATGAATATCACAAGAAAGCAGGTAGGGCATCAGGTCTCCTTATCTGGCACGGCCGTCGCTTATATTCATTGTACGCATAGCCTTCGATAGTCGTAAAACCACTCCATCCCAAAGACACAACGTCCATGACAACGGGGTCCGGCTTAACACCAAACCCCGTTTCACGTAAAACATTGTAGGCAGAGCGCTTTACTTTTAACGATACTCGTCCGCCAACTGTTTCCAAGCGGGTAGCGAATTGAAAATCGTTTCGTAGCTCACGCAATAGCCCAGGCGGAACCAACCCGGCATACCAAAGCTGTCCGAGGGAACCGCAAGCAACTCATACTTCTTTGCGCGCTCGCAAAACGCATTCGCATCGGACTCCAACGCTTTCACCCATAGGTAGAACGCGCCATCCGGCTCAACATAGGTGTAGCCATACTCCGCTAGTGCGTCGGTAAGCGCGGTGCGGTTACGTGCATAGGCCTCAACGTCACTCGGCTCATCGATGCAATCGATAATCACGCGCTGGAAGAGCGCCGGTGCACATACAAAACCCAGCGTGCGGGCAGCACCCGCAACAGCCGGCATCAGACGCGCAACCTGCGGATTGGTGTTGGGAACCAAGATCCAGCCCACGCGCTCACCAGGCAGCGACAGCGACTTGGAATACGAGTAGCACACGATGGTGTGCTCGTAGATCGAGGGCACCCAAGGCACCTCGGCACCGTACACAATCTCGCGGTACGGCTCATCCGAGATGAGCATAATCGGATTCTCGGGATCGCGCTGAGCGTTGGCCTCGCGCAGAACGTTGGCCAGTCGCGTCAGCGCGTCGCATGTATATACGGCACCGGTCGGATTGTTGGGAGAGTCGATGATGACGGCCGCCGTCTTATCGCTGATCGCCTTGAGCACGTTGTCCACGCTCAGCTGGAACGTATCTTCATCGGCGAGCGCCTCAACACACGTACAGCCGGCCTTCTCAATCCAAACGCGATACTCCGGAAAGTACGGGGCGATAACAATAACCTCGTCACCCGGGTTCGTAACGGCGTTGAGCGTGCAGGTGAGCGAAGCCGCGGCACCCACCGTCATAAATACGTCTTTGCCCTCATAGCTCGTGCCAAAGCGGCGGTTGAGCGATTCGGCCACAGCGACACGACATTGCGGCAGGCCCGGTGCGGGCGTGTAGCCGTGCAGCTGGTCGCTCGGCAGCTCCAGGGCCTTCTTAATCGACTCAGCCACAGCAGCGGGCGCCGGAACGCTCGGATTGCCCAGCGAAAAATCGAATACGTTTTCCGCACCGATCTGCGCCTTGCGCTCAAGGCCATAGCTAAAAATCTCACGGATGATGGAGCTTTCCGCGCCGCGAGCATACATAGTTTCGTTGATCATCTGTTCCCCTTTCGCATAGGCGCTATTGTACGCTTTAGCCGAGCAAAGTGCCGCAGCAATGTTAATTGGGGACAGACTTAAATGCGTGAAAACGCTCATTTAAGTCTGTCCCCAATCAACAGACGGCCCCATATCGCTCAAAAGAAAAAGCCTCCACAAGTTTCCCCGCGGAGGCTTTTGTTACAAGGACTATTTGTCGGCGTCGGTGTCGGCATCGGCATCGACGACGGCACGGTCATCGTCAGCATCATCGGATGCGGCTTCGGCATCCTCCTGCATGGCCGCCTGCGCAAAGGCCGCGGCATCAGCCGCCAGCTCCTCCTCGCTCATACGAGACGCACGCTTCTTGGTCGGCATACCGGCAGCCTTGGCGTTGCGCTCCTCCTTGGCTGCCAGGATATCACCCTCGCGCTCAAGATAAGCGTCCCACTCGTTGTCGAGCAGGGCGTTCACGGCGTCACCCTCGACGGTCTCGCGCTCAAGCAGCACCTTCGCCATCAGATCGAGCTGATCGCGACGGGCGTCCAAGATCTCGACCGCACGACGATGGGCCTCACGCATAATGCGCTGGACCTCGATGTCGATGCGGCGCGCCGTCTCCTCGGAGTAATCCTGGTGATCGGCATAGTCGCGGCCCAGGAACACCTGATGCTGCGCCTCGCCAAAGACCTGCGTGCCCAGCTCCTCGCTCATGCCCAGGCGCGTGACCATCTCGCGCGCCATCTTGGTCGCGCGCTCCAGATCGTTGCTCGCGCCCGATGTGATGTCGTCGCACATGAGCTCCTCGGCAACGCGACCGCCCAAGAACACGGCAAGCTCGTCGAGCATCTCGTTCTTGGTCTTGAGGAAGTGGTCCTCCTGCGGAAGCTGCAGCGTGTAGCCCAGGGCCTGACCGCGGCTGACGATCGAGATCTTGTGGACCGGATCGGAGTGCTCCAGGATGTGGCCCACCAGGGCATGGCCGCTCTCGTGGTAGGCAATCGTGGTGCGCTCGGCCTCGGTCATCACGCGACCCTTGCGCTGCGGTCCGGCAATCACGCGCTCCATCGATTCCTCGACCTCGTCCATCGAGATCACGGAACGATGACGGCGGGCAGCCAACAGTGCAGACTCATTGAGCAAGTTCGCCAGGTCGGCGCCGGTAAAGCCAACGGTCATCTGGGCGAGCTTCTCAAACTTAACGTCCTCGTCCATCGGCTTGTTCTCGGCATGCACGCGCAAGATCTGCTCGCGGCCCTTCACGTCCGGACGGTCGACCGTAACTTGACGGTCAAAACGACCGGGACGCAGCAGCGCCGGATCCAGAATGTCGGGGCGGTTGGTGGCGGCGATCAGGATGACCGACTCGCTCTCCTCAAAACCGTCCATCTCGACCAGCAGCTGGTTGAGCGTCTGCTCGCGCTCGTCGTGACCGCCGCCCAAACCGGCTCCGCGCTGACGTCCCACGGCATCGATCTCATCGATGAAGATGATCGACGGGGCCTGGGACTTGGCCTCCTTAAAGAGGTCACGCACGCGGCTGGCGCCGACGCCCACGAACATCTCCACAAAGTCAGAGCCCGAGATGCTAAAGAACGGCACGCCCGCCTCGCCGGCAACGGCCTTGGCCAGCAGGGTCTTACCGGTACCCGGAGGGCCAACCAGCAACACGCCGCGCGGAATCTTGGCACCCAGCTTGCGGTAGCGGTCCGGATCGCTCAAAAAGTCACGGATCTCCTCGAGCTCCTCGACTGCCTCGTCCACGCCGGCAACGTCCTCGAACTTGACCTTGGGGCGCGTGGCCTCGTTGGTCTTGGCGTTGGTCTTGCCAAACTGCATGTTCCTGTTGTTGGCGCC
>USOG01000122.1 GCA_900556365.1 uncultured Collinsella sp. | reverse complement strand
AAGGTCATGTCGATGGCCAAACAGGAGGCGCTCGATCTGCACTCAAATAAGGTGGGCACCGAGCACCTGCTGCTCGCACTTGCCAAGGAGGACGAGGGCATCGCTGCCGAGGCGCTGCGCTCGCTTGATATCTCCTACGACGACATCATGGACACCCTCAAGGAGGTCCAGACCACGGTTCCCGAGCCCAGCGAGGAGACCGAGGCTGCCAAGCTTGCCTTTACGCCGCTCGTCATTAGCGTGATGGAGCGCTCCTTCCGCGTGGCGCGTGAGAACAACCAGACATATGTGTCGACCGAGCACCTGCTCATCGGCATCGTCGAAGAGGGCAACGGCATGGCCATGGATATCCTCATGCGCCTGGGTGTGTCGTCTGCTTCCATTAAAAAGGCCATCGAAAAGCTCACCGCTAAGGATCAGGACAAGAAGCGTCCGCTCGCCGGAGCCGGCGCCGGGCGTCCCGGTGCGGGCCTGCCGTTCTTTAGCGGCTCGGACGCCTCTCAGCAAAAGGGGAGTGGCACCGATACGCTCAAGCAGTTCGCCACCAACCTCACGCAAAAGGCGCGCGACGGCGAGCTCGATCCCGTGATTGGCCGCGAAAAGGAAGTCCAGCGCATGATGGAGATCCTTTCGCGCCGCACCAAGAACAACCCGCTCATCCTGGGTGACCCCGGCGTGGGTAAGACGGCCATCGTCGAGGGCCTGGCGCAGCAGATCGCTGCCGGCAATGTGCCCGAGAATCTTATGAACCAGAATATCTGGACGCTCGATCTGCCGGGTCTTGTTGCGGGTGCCAAGTATCGCGGTGAGTTTGAGGAGCGCCTCAAGAACGTGATCCAGGAGGCAACCGAAGCCGACGACGTCATCTTGTTTATCGACGAGATGCACACCATCATCGGTGCCGGTTCTGCCGAGGGTTCTATCGATGCGAGCTCCATGCTCAAGCCGGTGCTCGCGCGCGGTGCCTTCCAGATCATCGGTGCGACCACGGCCGAGGAGTTCCGCAAGTACCTCACCAAGGACCCGGCCTTTGAGCGTCGCTTCCAGACGATTGATGTCGAGGAGCCGAGTGTCGAGGACACGGTCAAAATTCTGACCGCGCTCAAGCCGCGCTACGAGGAGCACCATCACGTACGCTACACGCAGGGTGCTATCGAGGCCGCCGCGAACCTCTCCAACCGCTACATCCAGGATCGCTTCCTGCCCGATAAGGCCATCGACCTCATCGACGAGGCCGGCGCCCGCGCCCGCATCGCCGCCAACCGCGCGCCCGAGCCGGTGCGCGAGGCCGAGCATCGCGTGGAGGAGCTTAAGGCCGCCGCGCAGGAGGCCACCGAGAGCGACGACATGAACAAGGCCGCCGAGATCACCGAGCAGCAGAAGGCCGCCGAGATTGAGCTCGCCGAGGCCAAGGCTGCCTGGACCGCCGAGCTCGACGCCAGTCCGCTCACCATCGATGTGAGTCAGATCGCCGATATCGTGTCCGTGACCTCGGGCGTGCCGGTGTCCTCGCTTACCGAGAGCGAGAGCCGCCGCCTGCTGCAGGCCGAAAGCGTGCTCAAGACGCGCATCATCGGTCAGGACGAGGCCGTCGAGGCCGTTGCCAAGGCCGTGCGCCGCAGCCGCTCGCCGCTCAAGGACCCGCGCCGCCCCGGCGGCAGCTTTATCTTCCTGGGCCCCACCGGCACGGGCAAGACCGAGCTCGCCAAGACGCTCGCCGAGTATCTCTTTGGCAGCAAGGACGCGCTCATCAGCTTCGACATGTCGGAGTTTGGCAGCGAGTTCGAGGTCTCCAAGCTCATCGGTAGCCCTCCGGGTTACGTCGGTCACGACGAGGGCGGCCAGCTCACCAAGGCCGTTCGTCGCCACCCGTACTCGGTTGTGCTGTTCGACGAGATCGAGAAGGCGCACCCCGACATCTTCAATATCCTGCTGCAGGTGCTGGAGGAGGGCCGTCTGACCGATAGCCAGGGCAAGACGGTCGACTTCCGCAATACGGTGATCATCATGACGTCAAACGTGGGCGCCCGCGAGATCGCGCAGGATGCGAGCGTCGGTTTTGGCACCACCGGTGAGCAAGGCCTTACCTCGAGCGAGATTAAGGGCCGTGCGATGGGCGAGCTCAAGCGCCTGTTCCGCCCCGAGCTGCTCAACCGTATCGACGACATCGTGGTGTTCCAGAAGCTTTCGGGCGAGAACCTGACCAAGATCGCGCACCTGCTGGTGGACGACCTGCGTCAGCGCCTGATCGCCAATGGCATGAATATCAAGCTCACCGATGCAGCCTACGACAAGATTGTGGCGGAGGGCACCGACCTCACCAACGGCGCGCGTCCGCTGCGCCGCGCCATCCAAAAGCTCATCGAGGACCCGCTGTCCGAGGAGCTGCTGGCCGGCGAGTGGGGCGAGGGCGATACCGTCCTGTGCGACGTGGCCGACGGCAAGTTTGTCTTTAGCCACGGCACGGGCGAGATTCCGGCACCGCGTCCGGCGGGCACGCTCGGTGGCGATACCGCCCCGGCGGCACCGCACACCGGCAACGCCGCGCCCGTGAGCGGCGGCGTGACCTCGGGCCCCGGCGGCATGATGCAAGCCGGCTCTGGCGCGCTGTAGGGATTAACATAGCTTTGCGAAGGGGCACTCCTGTCGGGGCGCCCCTTTTTTATGAGTAAATGGTGCTATACTCGAAATATAAATATGTATAGCAGAAGGAGCTAGCATGCCTATATCGGTACTCGACTCACGGCCGGTCCAGATGAATGTGCGCATGGATCGCCAACTCAAAGAGGCTGGGGACGCCGTGCTGGCGCATATCGGCATGACGCCGTCTCAAGCGGTGCGGACACTTTGGGAATATCTGGTCGTCAACGGATGCATGCCCTCGAGATCGGGGGTTGCGGTACCGAGCTCTAACGTGCCAGCGACTGCGTCGGTGGAATCAAGGGTTACGCAGGGCAGCCACATCGTGCACGATGCGTGCCTCAAATACGGCATCCCTGTTCCCGACCTCTCGGGTGACTACGATGACCTCTATGAGGAAGCAATGGCGGAGCGCTATCCCGAGTGGGTGGAGCTATGAGTGCAGACGGCATTCTCAAGTTGCTCATCGACACCAACGTATGGATGGATTACTTTTCTGGAAGGTCGGACCGGACAGCGGATGTTGTCCGTCTATTCGAGATTGCCGACGCCTCGGAGCGGATTGCCCTGTTTGCCTCGTCGCTTTCGGTCAAAGACGTTTCATATCTTGTCTCGGCGGCAATCAAGCAGGAGTGCCGAAGAAAGACTGGCTCACTGAGCGATAACGCCATTGCGGCGGCAGACGAAACGGCTTGGGCATGCGTTCGACAGATGCGCGAGCTAGCCCTCATCGCCCCGGTCGGTGCAGACGAGGTCTTCGACTCCTTTGTGTTCAAGTACCACCACAATGACTTTGAGGACGACCTGATGCTGGGCGTCGCCAATCGCATTGATGCCGATTACGTCGTGACGGAGGACAAGAATCTTATTAAACATACCAATGGTGTATGCATTAACGTTCAACAGGCGTTGAGGCTGGTTGAAGGGTCCAACGTCCCTTCGGTGCGGCCCGTCTAAGCTGCTTTATCTTGATAAAGTGACGTTTCCTCACCGTTAGCCGATGATGCGAGAGCGCTCGGCGTTTTCGACTGGTTTATGCACGTAAAGTCTGGGAATATACAAGTCGCATGTCTTATTGTCTAACCAGTTGCGCCAAGGAGGCACCATGGACTACAAGATTACCGGCTACGAGCCCGCCCAGCTGTTCCATTTCTTTGAGGAGGTCAGCGCGATCCCCCGTGGGTCTGGCAACGAGAAGGGCATCAGCGATTTCCTGGTTGCGTTTGCCAAGGAGCGCGGCCTCGACGTGTATCAGGACGAGGTCTACAACGTCATCATTCGCAAGCCCGCATCTGCCGGTGCCGAGAATGCCCCGACCGTGATGCTGCAGGGCCATATCGATATGGTGTGCGACAAGTTGGGCTCCGTTGAGCACGACTTTACGACCGACGGTATCGACCTGGTCGTCAAGGACGGCGTCCTCACCGCTAACGGCACCACCCTGGGCGCCGACAACGGCATTGCTGTCGCTCTGATGCTTACCGTGCTCAACGACGATTCGATTGCTCATCCGGCCCTCGAGTGCGTGTTCACCACCGACGAGGAGACCGGCCTGGTTGGCGCCGAGACGCTCGACAAGTCACAGATCAGCGCCCGCACCATGATCAACCTCGATTCCGAGGAGGAGGGCGTGGCCACCGTCAGCTGCGCCGGCGGCGTCGTCGTTACCTACACCTGCCCCATCGTGCGCGAGCACAAGACCGGCAGCACCCTTACGCTCGAAATCTCCGGCCTGCTGGGTGGTCACTCCGGCGCCGACATCAACCTGGAGCGCGGCAACGGCAACCTCATCATGGCTCGCATCATCGACCGCCTGATGGTCGCCGGCGAGCCTGCCATCGTCAGCTTTAACGGCGGCACTAAGGACAACGCCATCAACCGTGAGTGCAAGGCCGAGCTGGTCTACGCCGACCATGCCGCCGCCGAGGCCGCGGCCGAGATTGCAAAGGGCATCATCGCCGACGTCACTGCCGAGCTCGAGGTCTTCGACCCCGGCTTTACCTGCACCGTCGAGATTGCCGACGACGCCGAGGTCGAGGCCATGGACCAGAAGTCCGCGCTTGCCCTCATCCGCGCCCTGCGTCTTGCCCCTAACGGCGTGATTCGCCGCAACGTCGCCACCGACGGCTCCGTCGAGGTTTCCTCCAACATCGGTGTGGTTGCCACCTCTGACGACCAGGTCAAGATCATGCTGTCCCCGCGCTCCTCGATCACCTCGCTGCAGAACGAGTTCAAGGACCGCCTGCAGACGCTGGC
>USOG01000121.1 GCA_900556365.1 uncultured Collinsella sp. | reverse complement strand
CCGTGTGTTCTCGCTGCTGCTGGGTGCCTGGATGGCCTTTATCCCCGATCGCGACCTGGCGCCGGTGCGTCTCGCTCGTCGTTTGGGGCTCAATCGCCTAGCTGGCGCCGCCAAGCACGGCAAGAACGCCGAGGGCAAGCCTGGCGAGAAGGCCGACGAAGCAGCCGAGACCGCCCCGGCACAGCCGAGCGCCCTCGTGCGTTTTTGGTCCTCGCCCGCATCCATCGATGTATTGGGCGTCGTGGGTCTGGTTGGCCTTGCCGCCATGGTCGCGCTCACCAACGGCTACACCGCCTTCCAGTATCGCGGCGGCACGCTGCTGTGCTCGATCCTCACGCTCATGGTCATTGCCGCCTGCGTGCAGCCCCAGGGAATGGTTGCCCGCGCGCTGTCCGCCGAGCCGCTCGTGTGGGTTGGCAAGCGCTCGTACAGCATCTACCTGTGGCACTATCCGCTGCTGTTGCTCATGAACCCGGTCGCCAACATCAACGATACGCCCTGGTGGCAGTACATTTTGCAGGTGCTGCTGGTGGTCGCCGTAGCCGAGTGCTCCTATCGCTTTATCGAAACGCCGTTTAGGAAGGGCGCCTTCGGCCGCACCGTCGCCGAGTTCCGCGACGGCACCACCACGCCCGCCAACTGGGCACGCGCGCACGTCCCTGCCTGCGCAGCCTGCACTGTCGTGTTGGTCGTTGCACTGGGCGGCCTGATCTTTGTGCCGGAGACCTCCGCGCTGAGCGGCGAGGGCGCCGAGGTTCTGAACAAGGAAGCCAAGAACACCGCGCCCACCGACCAGCAGGCGGCCGACGGCACCGACAAGGACAACGACGGCTTCCCCGATGGCTCCTATGATCTGCTTATGATCGGCGACTCCGTGTCGCTGCGTGCCGTGGACACCTTTGACGGCGTGTTCCCGCACAGCCATATCGATGCCGAAAAGGGCCGCCAGTTTGATGCGGGCCGCGCGACATTTGAGGGCTATATCCAGCAGAACCTTGCCGGCAAGATCGTGGTCTTTGCCCTGGGCACCAACGGCTTGGTAACCGACGACCAGATCGACGCCATCATGGCCGATGCAGGAGATAAGCGTATTGTGGTGTTTGTGAACACGCGCAGCCCGCAGCCGTGGGTTGGCTCTACCAACCAGGCCATCGCCAACGCCGCTACGCGCTACAAGAACGTGCGCGTTATCGACTGGTACGGATACAGTGCCAACCGCAACGACCTGTTCGATGGCGATGGCACGCATCTATCGACCACCGGCGTGACTGAGTACCTCAACTTGATCCACGACGCAGTCAAGAAGGACCTGCCCGTGCATCCCGAGGATCACGTCAACGATCCGCAGCCGGCAGCCGTCAAGTCTGCCACCGACGCGCTCGTCAATGCACTCGCTCTCAAGCCGCACAAGCTGGGCACCGACAAGTAACGCGCAGCCAAATCTGCTTACACCAGCAGGGGGTGTCTGCCACGGCAGACACCCCCTGCGGCAGTTAGGGACGTTCCTTATGTGCCGGCACCTAGGGACACTCCTGACACAGCCGAGGAACGCCCTCCTTGCGACCGAATTCTGGGGACCTCACCACCCCGAGCGTTGTTTCCAAGCCCACACCCGCAGCAAACAACCCAAAATCACTCTTTTCGAACCGGCTCCAAGAGGTCGTGGACAAAAAGGGGCAAATATGAGTACTGTTACCATTTTAGTAGCAGGCAAAACCACCCAAAATGACGTCCGAGCGTCCCCTACAACCCCCTAAAGCAGCCAACCTGACTGGTTTAAGGCGTATTGGAGCCAATTTTAATGAACATATTATATGTTATGTTCATTATCTTCTTGGATGTAAATGCTATTCAATTAGCGACAGTACTCATATTTGGTATTTTTTGCCCACTGCCATATAACTAACACCCTATAACAGACAAAAAACAGGCCGCAGCCCATGGCGGCGGCCTGTTTGGAGTCCAAAAGAGGCGCTAAGCGCTGTAGCCCATCGCTTGCAGCACAAACATAACGACTGTCAGCACCGTAATCACGGCGATAGTCGCCCAAGTGAGCACGTTCCACACGCGGCCGTTGCGGTTGGCACCCATAATGTGACGGTCGGCGGCGATAACCACCTGGAACACCAGAACCACGGGCAGTAGCACGCCATTGATGACCTGCGAGGTCATCATAATCTGGAACAGATCGACGCCGGGCATAAGCACCAGTACGGCAGAGATACCGATGATGGCCGTAATGATGCCGCGATAGACCGGGGCCTCGTCCCAGCTGCGGTCGGCACCGCGCTCCCAGCCAAATGCCTCGCAGATAGCGCTCGACGTAACGCCCGGCAGCACGCAGGCGGCCAAGAAGCTCGCCGCGACCAGGCCCGAGGCAAACAGTACCGTGGACCACTGACCCGCAATAGGCTCCAGCGCGCGGGCAGCATCGGCAGCATCGCTTATCTGAATACCCGCCGGGAACAACACCGTACCGGTCGTGATGATAATAAAGCCGGCAATGACATCGGCGGCAAGCGAGCCGCTCACGGTATCGATGCGCTGCAGCACGATATCGTCCTCGCCCGCGTTCTTATCGACCACGTTGTTCTGCGCCAAGAAGATCATCCACGGCGCGATGGTGGTACCGATCGTTGCGACCACGAGCGACACGTAGCTGGGATCATTTTGAATGTTAGGCACGACCAGGTCGACCGCGACCTCACCCCAGTTGGGGCCAGCCATAAACGCGGCGACAATATAGGTCACGAACACGCAGCTCACCAGCAGCAAAATCTTCTCGATGCGCTGGAAACTACCCGACATGGTAAGCATCCACACCAGCAGCGCCACCAACGGCACCGAGATGCTCGCCGGCACGCCAAAGAGAGCAAGGCCGCTGGCGATGCCCGCAAACTCCGAAATGGTCACAGCCGTGTTGGCGATCAACAGCGCCGCCATAGCAAGTACACTCTTGCGCACGCCAAAGCGCTCGCGAATGAGCGATGCCAGGCCCTTGCCCGTGACACAGCCGCAGCGCGCTGCGGTCTCCTGCGTCACGATGAGCAGCACAGTCATGACGGGAAGCATCCAGAGCATCTTGTAGCCATAGCTGGCGCCCGCGCTGGAATACGTTGCAATGCCGCCGGCGTCATTGCCCGAAAGCGCCGCCAGCAGACCGGGACCCATAGCGCCAAAGATGGCCGCGATGGTCAACTTTTGCTTGGTGCCCGACTTTTGCTTGGTATTTTGCACGCGACCACCTAACCCATGACCGACATGGTGAGCAGCACCGCAGCGGCGCAGTACGCTACGCACGAGATCATGACGGCAATAACGTTCATGGCGGTGCCCGACGTGTTGAGGTCATGCTCGTCACGCCAGAACAGCACCATCAGGTAAATCACGGCACTCATGTTGCCAACCAGGCAAATGATGGCAGCGATATTAAAGCACCCGGTAAAGAGTTGCTCCTCAAACATGGGCGCATCGGGGAACGCGGCGGTGCGCACCAGCTGCGCGCACAGATAGGTCACGAGCGAAAGGATCAGGCCCATACCCGTGCTCTGGAAGAAGAATCCCAGGTAAGGTTTGGGCTCGTCGTCGTGACCGTCGTACTCGAGGAAGTAGTTCTTGACGAACGACACCATACGCGAGGCAGCCAGCAGCACGAGCGGCATGGCGCACATGGGAAACACCACCAGATGCGCGGAGCCCAGCGCCGTCCCCAGCACCGTCGCCATAATGCACGAGGCGATGCCCCACACGACGACCCAGTACTGACGATGCACGAACCAGCTGAGCACGTTCGTCGAGTCGTCCGACGCGCTATCGCCCGAGCCGACGCCCGCGATCTGCAGGTCCTCCTGGTGTTCCTCGGCGATAACGTCCATGGCGTCGTCAAAGGTCACAATACCCAAAATGTGACGATTCTCGTCGCAAACGGGGATGGCGACCAGGTCGTACTTGGTCATCTCGTCCGTTACGTCTTCCTGGTCGTCGTCGGGCGACACATAAACCAGGTCGCGATAGGCCAGCTGGCCCAGCGTGGCGTCGCGATCGGCCACGATGAGCGTGCGCAGCGAAAGTACGCCGGTGAGCATACCGCTCGGATCCACGGTGTATACGTAGTAGACGCTCTCGAAGTCTTCATCGAGTTTGCGAATCGCGTCAATGGCGTCACCGACCGTCGCCGTGGCGGGCAGGGAGACAAACTCCGAGGTCATGATGCGGCCGGCGGTGTTATCCTCATAGCCCAGCAGGTTACGAATCGCCTTCTCCTCCTTGACGCCCATCAGGCGCAGGAGTTTCTCGGCCTTCTCGTAATCGAGCTCGTCGATCAGGTCGGCGGCGTCGTCCGGGTCCATCATGGCCAGCATCGACGATGCGTCGGTGTCGGACAGGCCCTCGAGCATCTCGGTCATAAGCTCGTCGTCATCGAACTCCGAGATGGCCTCGGCGGCCTGGGCGGTATCGAGCTGCGCAAACACCTGCGCACGTAGGCGCGGGTCGAGCTGCTCGATAATGTCGGCGATGTCGGCAGGGTGCAGCTCGCCGAGCGTCTTGTGCGACACCGAGAGTTGAATGTTCTTGGTCGAGCGGTCGAGCAAGTCCATGTAGGACCAAGCGATGATGTCCTCACTGAGCGGCTTGCCCAGGTGCTTCATAAAGCCTTCGACGATATGCTCGAGCGCAGGGCTGATGGCGCGTAGCAGACCGCGGGCACCGACCTCGGCGCCCAGCAGGCGCAGCTGGTTTTCGCCCGACATGGAAAACTTGATGTCATTTACGCGCACGACCTTCATGCCCTGCGTGTCGACAATCTGCTTGTTGAGCACGTCGCGGGCGAGCAGGAGTTCGGTCGGCTGCAGGTACGAAAAACGGATTTCGGTGGCCGACGTCTTAAGGTGTACGCCCGTCTCGTCGATAC
>USOG01000120.1 GCA_900556365.1 uncultured Collinsella sp. | reverse complement strand
TCCGAGGTCGGACACACCATGCGCGAGATCGCCCACAACAAGACCGTGCTGGTCTACATGATCGCGTTCTTCTTCTATATCGACGGTGTGCACACGGTCATTTCCATGGCTACCAGCTACGGCTCGGCCTTGGGCATCGATTCGACGCAGCTGGTGCTTGCGCTGCTCGTTACGCAGTTCGTGGCCTTTCCATCCGCCATCATCTACGGCAAGCTCGCCGGACGCGTGGGCACGCTCAACATGATCTTGGTGGCGGTCGCCGCCTACATGGGCATTGTGCTGTTCGCCGCGTTCTTCCTAAAGACCGCCTTTGAATTCTGGGTGCTTGCCATTATGGTCGGCCTGTTCCAGGGTGGCGTGCAGGCGCTCAGCCGTAGCTACTTTGGCCGCATTATCCCCAAGGAAAAGTCCAACGAGTACTACGGCTTCTTTGACATCTTTGGTCGTTATGCAAGCGTTATGGGCACCTTCCTGGTGTCGGTCGTCACCTCGCTGACCGGCAACCCGTCGCTGGGCGTCCTTTCCATTGGCGTGCTGCTGATCGTTGGCTTTATGCTGCTGGTCCGCCTGTCCCGCATGACTCGGGCGGCAGGGCATGCCGCATAGGAGCGAGCGGCTATTGTGCCTGTCCACGGTACTCTTTTGGGGTTATCCGCAATAAACATTGCGACTTGCGAGCAATGATTTGCCCAAGTGGGTATGATGGAATCAGCTAGGTCGCGGGGCGTCGCCTGTGTTTGGCGGCGTCCCGTTTTTGTGTTGCAGGGAGGGTAAGGCATGAACGCCACAGTCGTGATTCCAACGTATTGGGCGGGCGATGACGCTTGCGCAAACGCCCCTGGCACTTATGACCATTCGACGCGACTCAACGCCGACAATCCCGAACTCGACCGCTGCCTGGCCTCGCTTGAGCAGGTGCGTGACATCCCACGCATCATCCTTTTGGTGGTCTGTCCCGTTTCTGCCACAGCCGATGTGTCGCTGCGCGTGCACGAGATTGTCGACGCGCATCCCACGCTCAAGGTCACCGTTGTCACCAACACCCAGGCCTCGCGCATCGCAGACCGGGTTGCTCAGATCGCGCCCAAGGGTTCGGGCGAGTGCGTGAGCCTGCGAGGCTACGGTGCCATCCGCAACATGGGGCTAGCCTGTGCCGCTGTGCTGGGGCATGACGCGGTTATCTTCTTGGATGACGATGAGACTGTCATCGACGCCGACTTTATGAAGCGCGCGACCTATGCGTTGGGGCAGCAGACGCGTCAGGGCTTGCCGATCTTGGTCAAGAGCGGCTATTTCTACGATCGCGACGGCTCGCCGCTGGCTCCTACGGACAAGGCGGGCATCTGCCATCGTTGGTGGACCAAGCGCATCGAGTTCAACCGTTGGATGAAAAAGGTGCTCTCGGGCACCCGCATCTCGCGCTCCAACTACGTGTGCGGCGGTCTGATGGCCCTGCACGCCCGCGCCTTTACGCGTGTGGCCTTTGACCCGTTTATCACCCGCGGCGAGGACTTGGATTACCTCTTTAACATGCGCATGTTTGGCTACGACGTGTGGTTCGATAACGAGTGGACCGTGCGCCATCTGCCTCCGGAGTCCGAAAAGCGCTCACCGCGCTTTATGCAGGATGTATACCGTTGGTACTACGAACGGGCCAAGTTGACATTCGCCGCGCATCAAAAGGAGCTCATTCCCGTTACGGCGGCATCGCTCATGCCCTACCCGGGCCCGTGGATTTCGCGCGAGCTCGACGACCGCGTGCGCAAGACCGCTATGGTCCGCAGCGTGTTTACCCGCGAGCATGAGGGCTACCTGCGCATTTGGCGCCATGGTATCGGCGAGGCAAAGGCCTATGCGCGCCAAAACGCTGCAAGCTACCTGCGTTTCCAGAGCTTTTGGCCCAAGATCATGGACGGGCTTTGGCGTGACGCACAACTGATCAGTATCCTGGAGGGGGCCGAATGATCGACCGCCGCGCCCAGCGCGATAGTTCAATATCAATCTTTCGCATCATTGCCGTTGCCTGCGCCATTTGCGTGCTGGTGTACTTTATTTTTGCCTTGGTGACTGGTATCGAGCCGATCGCCACGGTGATTGCCTGCGCGCTGCTGTGCATCTTTCTGTGCATCTTTATCTTTTTGACGCTCAATCCCGATTCGGTGCGCTCCCAGTACACCGAGGAGACGCTCTCGGTGGCCTCGGCCATGCTCGAGGACATTAAGGGCGGTCTGACGCAGGAGTCGGCGCGTTTGGTGTGCCGGCGCATTTTGCCCGAGACGCGCGCCATGACGGTGGCCATCACCGACGAGGGCAACGTGTTGGCCTGCGCGGGCGAGTTTGAGGAAAAACTACTGCCAGATTCTCCCATCCACACGCTTGCCACACGCTACGTTATCGAACATGGCATCGTGCAGTCGTTCAACCGTATGGTGGATGTCGTGGGCTCGGATGGCTCGCACAACCAAGTCCCCGCCGGCATTATCGCCCCCATCAAGGTGGGCGATCGTACCGTCGGCACGCTCAAGTTCTACTACAAGACCCCGCGCGCCGTCGACCGTACCCAGTATGCGCTTGCCTCGGGCTTTGCCGAGATCTTGTCCACGCAGCTCGCCATCCACGAGCTCGAGGTGCAAAAGGAACTCACGGCGCGCGCCGAGGTGCGTGCGCTGCAAGCGCAGATTAACCCGCACTTCCTGTTCAACACGCTGAACACCATTGCATCGTTTACGCGTACCGACCCGCTGCGGGCCCGCGAGCTGCTTCGTGAGTTCTCATCGTTCTATCGTGCCACGCTCGACAACTCGGGATCGCTTATTCCGGTCTCGCGTGAGGTTGCACAGACCAAGCGCTACCTTACCTTTGAGAAGGCCCGCTTTGGCGAGGACCGCGTGCTTGCGACGTTCGATGTGTCCGAGGACGTGGAAGATACGCTGGTGCCGGCGTTCGTGATCCAGCCGATTGTCGAGAACGCCGTGCGTCATGGTATGGGCGATGACGACGCCCTGAGGATCGACGTGACCGTTCACCAAGACGGCGAGGATGCAATCTTGATTGCCGTGGCCGATAATGGCGTGGGCATGGATGAGGGTACCGCCGCCAGACTGTTTGACGAGCGCTCTGCCCGTCCCGACGCCAGCTCTCCCCAGGGTGGCGGCGCCGGTGTGGCCATGCACAATATTTCGGAGCGCATCCATCGCTTTTATGGGCCGCACTCCTATACGCGTGTCGAATCGGCGCCGGGCAAGGGCACCAAAGTGCTCCTTCATCTTGATTTGTCAGAGAGCATCTTCGACATTCAAGAGTAAAATAAAAGGCTACGGGCTCAACGTCATGCGACGGATGCCCGGCGTAGTTAGTTGACGAAAGGTTTTATCCCTATGCTGCGTGCGATGATTGTGGATGATGAGGCGCCGGCTCGCTCGGAGCTTCGCTTCCTGCTCGAGCAAACGGGCAAGATCGGCACGATCACGGAGGCGTCGAGCGTCCGCTCCGCCATCGAGATGCTTATGGAAAGTCGCGTGGATGTCGTGTTTCTCGATATCTCGATGCCCGGTGCCTCGGGCCTGCAACTTGCCGAGGCGCTGCATAAGCTCAAAAATCCGCCGGCGATCGTGTTTGTGACTGCGTATAGTGACCATGCGGTCGAGGCGTTCGACGTGGATGCCGTCGATTATCTGATGAAGCCGGTCGAGGAAGCTCGCTTGGATCGCGCGATCGAGAAGGTCATGCAACGCGCCAAGCCGGTTACGGACAGCAAGGTGACCATCGAGCGTATCCCGGTGGAAAAGGGCGGCCGCAAGGTGCTCATTCCCGTGGACGACATTCGCTTTATCATGGCCAAGGACGATTACTCCTGCATCTATACCGTCGATGATCGCTTTTTGTCGACGACCTCGCTGGCGCAGTTTGAGGCCAAGCTCTGCGACTTTGGCTTCTTCCGTGTTCACCGCCGCTATATCGTCAACTTGGCGTGCGTCACGGATGTGGAGACGGTGCCCTCGGGCGCCATCCAGCTGGGCATTACGGGCGTCGACGAACGCGTGCCGGTTTCGCGCCGCCGCGTCGTGCCGCTCAAGAAGGCTCTGAGTCTCTAGCACGCTGGCCCCGCAGCTCTGTAGACCCATCGTCTGCGGAGCCGTGGGGCTTTTTTGTATGTATCTGCCGAATCGTTTTTTTGCGGAAGGGATCCCATGAACAGCGCAAGCGCCAAGCGCATCGACATCATCTCGGACACCCACGGCTATTTGTCGCCTGCGCTCCTGGACGAGCTTGAGGGCGCGGATCTGATTATCCACGCCGGCGACCTTACGTCAGAGATGGACTACGAGCACCTATGCACCATCGCCCCCGTGCGGGCCGTACTGGGCAACAACGATTACTACCGCGACTACGGCCCCGATGTAGACCGTCTTGCGCTCTTTACCTACGAAGGCCTTAAATTCGCCGTAGCCCACTACCGCGAAGACCTTCCGGTGGGATCCGTAGACGTAGCCATCAACGGCCACACCCACGTAACCAAAGAAGCCCAAGTGGGCCGTTGCTTAGTCCTCAACCCGGGCAGCGCCAGCTACCCCAGAGGCACCCGAGGCCCCACCATGGCCAGAATGCTAGTAAAAGACGGCAAGATCATAAGCACCAAGTTTATTGATCTAGAGTAACCACAACAAAAACGGGGGATGCAGATGCGTCTCCCGTTTCCATTTGAGCCAATGGCCGAGCTTCAACAAGAACCTTAGACAACCCCGCCGCGGAGAGCGGGGCCGCCGAGCCGCGAAGCGGCGAGCAACAACAACGGCTCGAACAATGTGACGGCAGGGAGGGTCTCCGGGGCCGGCGGGCGCGGGTTAAGTTTGTCGCGAGTTCCGCACGCAAAGGAAAGCACTTAATGTGCTTTCCGTCTTGCGCAGGACTGTAGAGCAGCAA
>USOG01000119.1 GCA_900556365.1 uncultured Collinsella sp. | reverse complement strand
CAGCTCGAGCCGTCGTAATGAATAACCCACGGCGAGCGCGACATTTTATGATCCATGGATGCCGCCTCCTAAATAAATACGTCGACGAGGATGGGCATAAGGTTGAGCAGGCCAAACACCAGCGCCACGCCCCAGCCGAGCTTAAAGCAGCTACGCCAGGTGCTGCGGGCAAAGGTGTTGTCGATCAGTACCTCGACAAAATACGTCGCGACCATCACGACCAGGGCGACCACCCAGCTCACCGGGTTGTCCCAGACGAAGAACATGCCCACCCACATCAAAAACAGCACGGTCTCGCACCAGTGCATAAGGGTCATCTTGGCCAGCGTGCCGCCGCTCATCTCGGTGGCGACGCCCTGGACAATCTCCTGATGCGCGTGATGCGAGTACGAAAGGTCAAACGGCGACTTGCGCAGCTTGATGGTAAGCACCGCGAGCAGCGCGAGGAAAATGGGCGCGCTGTACACGATGATGGGGGCCGACTGCCCCGTCACGGCGATGGAATCGAAGCTATCGGTGGCAAGGTACAGGCCCACGCTCATCAGCAGAACGGCGGGCTCGTAACTCATAACCTGCAGCAGCTCGCGGTCGGCACCAACCTGGGCAAACGGGCTTTGCGTCGAGGCGGACGCCAACACCACAAAGATCGCGGCGAGCGTCACCATAAAAGCGCACAACAGCGTGTTGGAACCCGACACAAAGATGCCGCCGCCCACCACGGTAAAGATGAGCGCGCATGCCATATAGGTGTCATCCATGGTGTTTACGCTGGCAGGGGCCTTGCGCAACAGCTTGGCAACGTCGTAGAAAGGCTGAAGCAGGCGCGGACCCACGCGGCCCTGCATGCGGGCCGAAAGCTTGCGGTCAACGCCGTCGATCAAACCGCCCACAAGCGGCGCAATCAGGGCAAACGCCACGGTACCAATAAATATGCCCGCGACGCCCGAGCCTTCAAAATACTTACCGCGCAGCACCGAGGGCGCGCTCATGGCAAGTCTCTCGGGCCCAATCCACGCGCAGCACAGCAGCGCAAACAAGATAATGCTGCAGCACACGACGCTACCCGCGGGGCCAATACGCTTCTCGCCAAGGGCGTCCTCCGAGTACCAATTGCGCTTTTCGGCCTTCACCTCGCGCCCCATCGAGCCGCGGAAATGGCGGTAATTGTCGGTTCCCACACCCGAAAGATATACGTTTACGTGCGGTTTGTTGCTCACGCGGAACGACGTCAGCAGCACCACGGCAATAAACGCCACGATAACCACCATCAGATACATAGCGTCCTTGCCAATAACGTACGGCACGCGGCCAAACACCATGGCCAAGTAAGGCGACACCAGACCGCTCGAGATAACCGGGAACGCCACGCAGCACAGAATCAGCAGCGCGGCGATGGTGTTAAGTGCCATCCATTCGGTCTTATGGACATTGACCTCAACGTTTTGAGCCGTGGGGTCGACGCCCGAAAGCTTGGCGAGCCATTTACCCCAGAAGAAGAACGTCGCGGCCGAGCCAAAGGCAAGCACCATGATCATGAGCACGTTGCCAGTCTGCGCAAACGCCACCAGAGCGCCCCACTTGGACACGAGCATGCCAAACGGCGCCACGAACATACCCATGATGCCCAGCATCATCAGACGCGTCAGGTGCGGCATGCGGCTGAACATGCCGTCCATGTCCTCGATATTGCGGCTGCCGATATGATGCTCGGCGGTGCCCACGCACAGGAATAGCAGCGACTTGGCCACGGTATGGAACAAGATCAGGAAGATGGCGGCCCACACGGCCTCGGGCGCGCCGACGCCCAGGCAGGCACTGATGAGGCCCAAGTTGGAAATGGTGGAGTATGCGAGTACGCGCTTGGCATTGCTCTGCGAGATCGCCATAAGGGCTGCCAGCAAAAACGTGATGGCGCCCACGCTCGTGACCATAAAGCCCGTCACGGGATAGGTAGCGTAGAGCGGGCTGAGCTTGACCATCAAGAACACGCCGGCTTTGACCATGGTTGACGAGTGCAGCAGGGCGCTCGTGGGGGTGGGGGCAACCATGGCACCCAACAGCCAAGTGTGGAACGGCATCTGTGCGGCCTTGGTGAGTGCGGCGAGCGACAGCAGAATGACCGGCATCACCAGCAGCGCGGATTGCGCGGTTCCGGCGCCGGAAAGCTCGATCATGCCCGAGATGGTCAGCGGCATGCCGTTGACGTGCAGGAACATAAGGCCCGCCAAAAACGCGATGCCGCCCAGCATGTTGAGGATGATCTGGGTGAAGGCGTTTTTAATGGCCTCGGGCGTGCGCGTGTAGCCAATCATAAGGAACGAGCACACGGTGGTGATTTCCCAGCCGCAGAACAGCCACTCAAGGTTGTCGCTCGTCACGATGACGAACATGGCCGAGAGGAACAGGAACATAAGCGCCAGGAACTGCGGGCGACGGTCGGGCGCGGTCTGCCCGCGCAGCGCGGCCTCGTGCTCGTCGTGGGCCTGGAAGTCCTTCATGTAGCCCAGGGCATACACGCAGATTAGGCTGCCGACAATGCCGACGGCGAGGACCATGATCACGCTCATGTAGTCCAGGTAGAGCGGCGTCGCCGTGACGGCTTCGGCCGCGGGCAGCGTCATGGCTGCAAAGGCGAGCGAGCCCACCAGCTGGACTATGCCGAGCACCGTGGTGAGCGCGTTCCTATATTTGTACGCTTTGTACAGGATGACGGCGCACAGAATTACGTCGATGACGGAGCTGATGATCGAGAGCACATGCGAGGTGCCGGGGGCAACCTCAAAGCTCTGCGGACCCGTGCCAAAAAACATGACGGCGACTACAACTGTCACCGCCATAATAATGCCGGAGCCTATGAGCCCCACCGCATCGCGGGCGCGGTCACCGCGCGCGAGCAGCATGCCCAACGCCGGTACCAGCGGAAACAGGGTAAGAAAATACAGTAGCGTCATACCATCACTCCCCCATGCAAAAACGCTGCAATTGTTTAACGTTATAGCTCAATTGAGGAGTAGCGGCGGCAGGTTTTCGGTCAACTGGGGAGTTTTAGGCATACGGGGCAAGGGCACGTCCGCTTTGGAGCAGAGGGGTGACGTTCCCTTGCCGCAACGACAGGCACGCGGGCCACGGCGTGCGGTTTATTGGCCACTTTGGAGGATGTCCCGATAGGCTCGCGGCGGTTCGTAAAGTTGGTGCGGCAAGAAAAATACGCCTCGTGGGCGCACCATCCCGTTCGCTATTCCGGCTTTTTAACGCGCGGCTTGCGACCCCGCGGCTTATCGACCAGCGCCGCCTCGCCACCGTCGCGGTACTGGCGGCACCAAGCCTTGACCGAAGACTCACTGGGAATCTTGTGCTTGATCATAGCCTCGCGAACCGTAAGGCCGTTTTCCATGCGGTCCTTAACCACGGCGAGTTTCACCTCGTACGAATATGTATGATGGCGAGTGCCCGCGTTGAGCACGGCGTCGGCACCGCCCACGGCATACGCGCGGGCCCACTGACGAGCCGTGGCCTGGGGAATGCCGAGCTCCGCGGCGAGGGCGCGATGACCGACCCCCTCTTGGAGGACCTCGACGGCGCGCTGCCTAACCTCGGGCGCATGCGTGCGGGTCCTAGTTGCTTCCGACATACCTGCCACTTCTTAGCCTTAACCGTTAATCTGCTTTCTTACGTGCATGTTAGATAGTAGCATTTTGCTGTTCCCGCATAACAGTTAATTGAAATAGACGCGGCGTTATCTGGGCATTTGGCACCAATTTACGACATTTCTTTATCGATTATTTACACTGGTAGCTGACTCGCAGCTAATCGTCATTCGCTTGTCAACAAAATTGGCATCTCTTTATGTCCTTTGGTATAGAGGATATAATTATTAACCCCTCCCACAGTAATTTTGAGCGGCCTGCAAGGTAGTAGATGTCCTCACTCCTCATGATTACCGCACATTGCCATCCACCGGAGCAAAACAAAAAGGGCGGGACCTGCTGCGCTTGCAGACCCCGCCCCGGTTGACACCCGATGGGACGCAGCCGGGCGAGGCAGATCCGTGCTACCGCCCCGCCTGGCCGCGAAGTTAACTACAACTCGTTGGCCGCGTGATACGCCGTGCGAACGGCGCTCGCAATGTCGGCGGTGCGCTCGCCCGAGCAGTCGCCCACGCAAGTCACGGGCACCGTCACGCCGTCCAGGTCAAACGCGTTGGCCTTGGAGCCCACGGCCATCACAACGTAATCGCAGGCGATCTTCACCGGCTCCTCGGCGCCGTCCTCAGCGGTATGAACAGCCTCCACGCCCTCGTCGGTAATGGCGGTCAGGCGGGTCTTCACGTGCTGCTCCACGTTGTGCTCGGCAAAGTCGCTCATAATCAGCGGCAGAATGGTCTCGGACTCGCCTGCGGCAATCTTGTCGAGCATCTCGACGATCGCCACCTCGCAGCCGTGCTGCAGCAGATACTCGGCAGTCTCGGTGCCCACCAGGCCACCGCCAATGACGGCGACGCGGCCCGTAAGCTCCACCTTGCCGGCCAGCACGTCCCAGCTCGAGACGACCTTCTTAGAATCGGCACCCGGAACGGGGATGACCACGTCGTGCGCGCCCACAGCCACAATCGCGGCGTCGGCGGCGTTGAGGTCCTCAGCGGTAGCGGCATGGTTGAGCTCAACCTTCACGCCCAGGCCAGGCAGAATCTTCTCGTAGTACTCGACCGAGCGCATGATCTCGTCCTTGCGCGGAGGCGCGGCTGCCAGCACAATCTGGCCGCCCAGATGATCGCTCGCCTCGTAGACGGTCACGTCGTAGCCGCGCTTGGCCGCCACGCGTGCGGCCTCCAGGCCGGCGATACCGCCGCCCACCACGGCAATCTTCTTGTCGCCCTCGCCAGGCTTGATGGCGATGGTCGCCTCGTCGCCGTTCTCGGCATTGAGCACGCACGAGATGTACTTGCGGTTTTGAATCGCATCGAC
>USOG01000118.1 GCA_900556365.1 uncultured Collinsella sp. | reverse complement strand
GAGGGGTTGAAGTCGCCGTGGCAGACCTTGAACTCCTTGGTCATGCCGTCCAGACGCTCCTGAAGGTTGTAGCGCGTGGTGGCATTGAGCTGATCGAGGCTGTCGATCATGCGGGCGAACTTGTCGCGCTGACGGTTGAGCAGCGGGGAGGTGTAGCCGTGGATCTCGATCTGGAGGTCGACGAACATCTCGAGGTACTCACCAAAGCGCTGGGGCTCGGCAGTCATCTTCTCGGCAAGGGTGGTGCCCGGAACCTTCTCGGTCACGAGCGCCCAGCCGTTGGCGTTCTCGAGCTGGGAAACCTCGAGCGCCTTGGGGCTGCGGATGCCGCACTCATTGATGCGGGCAAGATTCAAAGCCTCGTTGAACACGTCGGAGACAGGCTTGGTCTCGTTAAAGACCTTGACGATCTTGTCGCCCAGGTCGTAAACGACCTTGTTGCCACGGCGGACGAGCTCGGTCTTGGAATCGGGTAGCAGCATGGTTGCATCCTTTCAACGATGCGATAGAAGCGACGGCGGGGGTGTGTGAAACACCCGTGCACCCCCGCCGTTAAAAACCGTGCTAAAACTAGCAGACGGCGTAGTCCTGAGGCTCGCGGCCGTAGTAGGCGTCCAGGTAGAGCTCCTTGATCTCGCTCATGAGCGGGTAGCGCGGGTTGGCGCCGGTGCACTGGTCGTTGAATGCCTGCTCGGTCATCTCGTCGAGGGTGTCGAGGAAGTACTGCTCGTCAACACCGTAGTCGGCGATGGTCTTCTTGACGCCGATGAAGTCCTTGAGCTCCTCGAGCTTCGTGATGAAGTTCTCGAAGACCTCCTTGTCGTCCTTGCCCTCGATGCCGCAGTACTTGGCCATCTCGGCGTAGTTGTGCAGCGCGTTGGGGTAAGGATACTGGGAGAAGGTACCCATCTTGACGGGAGCCTCGGCGGCGTTGTAGCGCATGACGCGAGTCAGGATGACGGCGTTGGCGAGGCCGTGGGGCAGGTGATGGAAAGCGCCGAGCTTGTGGGCCATGGAGTGGTTGAGGCCCAGGAAGGCGTTGGCGAAGGCCATACCGGCCATGCAGGAGGCGTTGTGCATCTCCTCGCGGGCATGCGGGTCCTTGGCGCCGTTCGTGAAGCTGGAGGGCAGGTTCTCGAAGACGAGCTTAGCAGCGCGCTCGGAGAGGCCCTTGGTGTAGTCGGAAGCCATGATGGAGACGTAGGACTCGATGGCGTGGGTCATGACGTCGATGCCGGAGGCAGCGGTCAGGCCGCGCGGAGCGGTCATGCAGTTGTCGGCGTCGACGATAGCCATGTTGGGGAGCAGCGCGTAGTCGGCGAGCGGCCACTTGATGCCGGTCTCCTTGTCGGTGATGATGGCGAACGGCGTGCACTCGGAACCGGTGCCCGAAGAGGTCGGGACGGCGACGAAGTAGGCCTTCTTGCCCATCTCGGGGAAGGTGAAGATGCGCTTGCGGATGTCCATGAAGTCCATGGCCATGTCCTCAAACTTGCACTCGGGGTGCTCGTACATCATCCACATGATCTTGCCGGCGTCCATAGCGGAGCCACCGCCGACGGCGATGATGACGTCCGGCTCAAAGAGAGCCATCTGCTTGGCGCCGCGACGTGCGCACTGCAGCGACGGATCGGGCTCGACGTCGTAGAAGCAGTCGTGGGCGATGCCCATCTCGTCGAGCTTGGCCTCGATGGCGCGGGTGTTGCCATTCTTGAAGAGGAACTGGTCGGTGACGATGAAGGCGCGCTTCTTGCCCATGACGTTGCCCAGCTCGTCGAGGGCGACGGGCGTGGAACCCTTCTTGAAGTAGACCTTCTCGGGAGCGCGGAACCACAGCATGTTCTCACGGCGCTCGGCCACAGTCTTAACGTTGATCAAGTGCTTCACCCCAACGTTCTCGGAGACGGAGTTGCCGCCCCAGGAGCCGCAGCCCAGGGTCAGAGACGGCTTCATGCCAAAGTTGTACAGGTCACCGATGCCGCCGTGCGAGGACGGGGTGTTGATGACGATACGGCAGGCCTTCATGACGTGCTCGAACAGGCTGATCTTCTCGGCCTGGGCGGGGTGCACGTACAGAGAGGCGGTGTGGCCCGGGCCACCGGCGAGCACCAGGTGCTCGGCCTTGTCGACGGCCTCCTGGAAGTCCTTGGCGTGGTACATGGCCAGGACCGGGGAGAGCTTCTCGTGGGAGAACTCCTCCTTGGCGGGGTCGGTGGAGGTGACCTCGGCGATCAGGATCTTGGTCTTGGCGGGAACCTCGATGCCGGCGAGCTCGGCGATCTTGGCGGCAGCCATGCCGGGGATGCGGTGATCGAGGGCGCCGTTCTTGAACATAGCGGCACGCAGGGCCTCCATCTCGGCACCCTGCTTGACGAAGTAGCAGCCGCGCTTCTGGAACTCGGCCTTGACCTGGTCATAGATGGTGTCGATGACGGTCACGGACTGCTCGGAAGCGCAGATCATGCCGTTGTCGAAGGTCTTGGAGTGGATGATGGAGTTGACGGCGAGCAGCACGTCGGCGGTGTCGTCGATGACGACCGGGGTGTTACCGGCGCCAACGCCGAGGGCGGGCTTGCCCGAGGAGTAGGCGGCCTTGACCATGCCCGGGCCACCGGTGGCGAGGATGATGTCGACGTCGCGCATGACCATGTTGGTCAGCTCGATGGAGGGGACATCGACCCAGCCGATGATGCCCTCGGGGGCGCCGGCCTTGACGGCGGCGTCAAGCACGAGCTTGGCGGCGGCGATGGTGCACTTGGCGGCTGCCGGGTGCGGGGAGATGATGATGGCGTTGCGGGTCTTCAGGCTGATCAGCGTCTTGAAGATCGCGGTGGAGGTGGGGTTGGTCGTCGGGATGACGGCGCCCACGATGCCGATGGGCTCGGCGATCTTGGTGATGCCGTAAGCCTCGTCGCGCTCCAGGACACCACAGGTCTTGGTGTTCTTGTAAGCGTTGTAGATGTACTCTGCGGCGTAGTGGTTCTTGATGACCTTGTCCTCAAGAACGCCGCGGCCGGTCTCCTCGATGGCCATCTTCGCCAACGGGATACGAGCCTTGTTGGCGGCCATGGCGGCCTCATAGAAGATCTTGTCGACCTGCTCCTGCGTGTACGTAGCAAAAAGCGCCTGGGCCTCTCGCATCTGAGCGAGCTTAGCCTCAAGCGCCTCCACGTTGTCCACAATTGCGGGAGTAGTGTTTTCCGGTGACTTTTTCACCATTTGTGTCTCCTTGCGATCGGAGATTTACCCTACGCCTTGCATGATAGCAAGAAATTATTCGGCGAACGGTAAGATTCCCGTAAAAGGCATACTAAAACGCTTCAATAAAATGAACCGCTTTAACTAAAACTATCTCCCTGCTGCATCGCCCCGCTCATTGGGGACGGACTTACATGAGAATTTCAATCGGAAAACGGGAAGAACGGGGCATCTTCTTGACAATTGCTATTCGCGGGTCGCGGTTGAGTCAGACACGCAGGCGGTGCAGCTGCTCGACTATATTCGTCTCAATCTCGTGAAAGGTGCGCTTGGCTCAATCGAGGCGTACCGCTGGTCAAGCTACAGGGCATACCAGCTGGGTTACGATCCCTTTGACATCTGCAAACACTCATGTAAGTCTGTCCCCAATGAGTGCAAAAAAGCGCCCTCCGTAGGGGAGGGCGCCTTTGGTAAGTTCTATATGAACGCGAGGTCTTTGACCCGGAGAGTCCGAGGTACTTGTTGGTAAGACCTTATTTAGGAGCGCGCAACCTTGCCGGACTTAAGGCAGGTGGAGCAAACGTTCATCTTGCGACGGTGACCGTCGACGACGACGTAGACGCGCTGGATGTTGGGGCGGAACTTACGGTTGGTGACGCGGTGAGAGTGGCTGATGGAGCGACCGGCAACGGGGTGCTTACCGCAAACTTCGCAAACTTTGGACATAACTGACCCTCCTTGGGCGACAAACGAACATGTCGCGTTAACAAACAAGCCTGAACTATAGCACAGAAGCAGCTCCCTGTGCGTAATCTACACAGAGATATTTCTCTTTTGGCGATAGTGCCCACGCCACGGCCCTGGACGTAGATCCGATTTGCGTGCGGCAGAGGGGATTATGCCAGCTCGCAACAAGGTTTTCAAGCTCGTCCCACAAATATATATAGGTTTATGGTGCGTTGGGCTCCGTTTACGGATTGCTCTGTATTTATGCTCGCAATTAGGCTCGAGGTTGGCTACACTATCACTTGACCATTAAAGGGGTACGAGATACCCACATGGAATTACATAGCTGCCAAAGAGCAGCCCTTCCTGTGGGTGTCTGGTCCGCTTTGAGCGGTCGGGCATCTATTTTTTTGACTGTGTCAGCAGTCAAGACATGTGAGGAAGGAGATCGATGGGCACGACTTCCCCCAAGGCGGTCATCATGGACGAGACCGCCGTCAATCGAGCGATGACCCGCATCGCGCACGAGATTCTCGAGCGCAACGAGGGCTGTGAAGACCTCGCTCTGGTCGGCATCGTCACGCGCGGCGACCTTCTGGCAAAGAAGCTCGCCGAGGAGATCAAGGAGATCGAGGGCGTCGAAGTTCCGCTCGGCAGTCTCGACATCAGCTTCTACCGCGATGACTATGCGACCAATTTCGCTCCCGCGATCCACGCTACCAACATTCCCTTTAGCGTCGACGGCAAGCGCGTCGTGCTGGTGGACGACATCCTGTACACGGGTCGTACCATCCGCGCCGCTCTGGACGCCGTTATGGACCTGGGCCGCCCGAGCCGCATTGAGCTGGCAGTTCTCGTTGACCGCGGTCACCGCGAGCTTCCCATCTCGCCGGACTTTGTCGGCAAGAACGTTCCCTCGTCTCACGAGGAGAACGTGCACCTATATATGAAGGAAGTCGACGGCCGTACCGCTGTCGAGATCAACGACGTCGCGCCGGGTTCCCACGTGGGCTCCGCGCCGCTGGGAGGTGAGTAGTACCGTGGCGTT
>USOG01000117.1 GCA_900556365.1 uncultured Collinsella sp. | reverse complement strand
TGTCGCCATCCAATCTAGCTGCAGAATCTATGTGCACACATTAATGCGACATGTCGCGGTATCATGGCCTGAACCAAACGTGTCCACCTTAAGGAGCCCGCCATGATTAAGCCCATCATGAAATCCGAGTTCTTTTTGCGCCTGCCTTCCGAAGACGCAGGACCCGATGACGCCGTGATCGGGCAAGACCTCCTGGATACGCTCCACGAGCATGAGCACGAGTGCGTGGGCCTCGCCGCCAACATGATCGGCGTGCGCAAACGCATCATCTGCATAAAGGACGGCAACAGGGCGCTCCTGATGTACAACCCTCAAATTCTTGAGCAGGTCAATGCCTATCAGACGAGCGAAGGATGCCTCTCGCTGGTCGGCGAGCGTCCCTGTACCCGCTATCGCCGCATTAAGGTTGAGTATTTGGACGAGAACTTCGTCCACCGCATCAAAAACTTCTCGGGCTACACCGCCGAGATCATCCAACACGAAATCGACCACTGCAACGGGATAGTGATCTAGTTCCACCGATTCAAGAAAGCTCCCTGCAGCAAAACAACTGCAGGGAGCTTTTCATAGTGCGGAGCTTCTATCCCACTAGCTTTGGCGGTAATGATCGAAGAAGTCGGCAAGGTCTTCGAGCGACTCTTTGAGCACTTCCATGCGCGGCAGATACACGATGCGGAAATGGTCGGGCTCGCCCCAGTTAAAGCCGCCGCCGCGCGTGATCAGGATCTTCTTCTCGTGCAGCAGGTCGAGGGCAAACTGCTCGTCATCGGTGATGTTGAACTTCTTAACATCCATCTTGGGGAAGATATAGAACGCCGCGCGCGGCTTGACCACCGAGATGCCATCGATCTTGTTGAGTGCCTCATACACAAAGTTGCGCTGCTCGTAGACACGACCGCCGGGACGGATGTAGTCGTTAACCGACTGATGGCCGCCGAGCGCTGTCTGAACAATCGACTGAGCCGGCACGTTGGAGCACAGGCGCATGTTAGAGAGCATGTTGACGCCCATGATGAAGTCACTCATGCAGCGCTGGTTGCCCGAAAGCACCATCCAGCCAATGCGATAGCCCGCGATCATATGCGACTTGGACAGGCCGCTAAACGTAATGCAAGGCAGGTCGGGGGCGAGCGAGGCAATGGAGACGTGCTCGTAGCCGTCCATGCACAGGCGGTCGTAGATCTCGTCGGCAAAAATCATGAGCTGGTGCCTGCGCGCGATCTCAACAATGCCCTCGAGCACCTCGCGCGGATAGACAGAGCCCGTGGGGTTGTTGGGGTTGATGATGACGAGGGCCTTGGTCGCGCTCGTGATCTTGGACTCCATATCCTCCAGGTCGGGATACCAATCCGCCTGCTCATCGCACAGATAGTGCACGGGATGACCGCCGGCAAGGGTCGCGCACGCCGTCCAGAGCGGATAGTCGGGGCTGGGGATCAGAATCTCGTCGCCATTGTCGAGCAGCGCGTTCATCGAAAGCTGAATGAGTTCGGACACGCCGTTGCCCGTGTAGATGTGCTCCATCTGAACATTGGGCAGGCCTTTGATCTGCGAATACTGCATGATCGCCTTGCGCGCAGAAAACAGGCCGCGCGAGTTGGAATAGCCTTCGCAGTCGGGCAGCTGCTGGCGCATATCCTTAATGACCTCATCGGGCGTGCGGAAACCGAAGGGCGCCGGATTGCCGATATTGAGCTTGAGGATGCGCTCGCCCTCGTCCTCCATGCGGGCAGCCTCGTCGACGACGGGACCGCGCACGTCATACAGGACGTTATCAAGCTTGGTGGATTTAGAAAAAGTACGCATGGTGGTGCTCCTTGGAATTTGAGCTGAGGGATGGGGTTCGGGCTTGGAATCGTTGCGAGGCGATGATGTCTCGCCTTGATCGGCGTCACCGGCAAGCAGCCAGGAAACATCGACCTCCAAAATGCGGGCGAGCAGCTCTGCCACATCGCGCCGCGGAATCGTCTTGCCACTCACATATTGGCTCATCTGACTCTTGCCGAGTTTTTTGCCGAGCATCTCCGATGCGCGGATTACGTCCGACTGGCGAACGTCGCGATCGGACATGGTCTGTCGCAGGCGATCGCTAAACGTCTCTTGGGCCACTAGAACCTCCTTGCTGGCAAAGTTCAATTTACAGAACACGAATTGAACCTGAGTTCAATTTAGGCAGCAGTATAGCGCGGCATATTATCCGAAAGTTCAATTTCACAAGAAAATGTACCGAGCCCTGAGAATTGTCCCAAAGTGGACAACAGGTACGCGCTTTTAGAGGTATTCAAGGAAACGGGCGGCGGCAAGCGAAACGTCAGCCGTGCGATATATCGCATTGATCTGCCGATGAGGATGTCCCTCGAGCGGGCGCACGGCAACATCGAACTGGCAGCGGCGCAAGATGAGCGCGGGAAGAATGCTCACGCCCAGGCCGTCCTCGACCATGGCCATAATCGCATAGTCATCCCAGGTCGACAGCTTAGAGCGCACCGCCAGGCCTGCGCGGCGAAACAGCGGCGTTATTTCGTCGTCGCTACCGCGTTCCAGCAGAATAAACTGCTCGTTGGCCAAATCGGCAAGGGAAACGACCTCCGCGGTGGCAAGCGAAGAGTCCGCTGGCACCACGGCCATCAGCTCGTCTTGCACCAACGGCCGCGACGCCATGCCGGCACCGCGCGGCTCGCGCGGAATAAAGCCCAAGTCGCAGCGGCCTTCTGCCACCCATTGCTCAATCTCGGAGTAATCGCCCATCAGCAACTCATAATCGACGTCCGGATGATCGGCGCGAAATCGTGCGATCACCGGCGGCAGCACGTGGGTCGCCACACTCGAAAACGTACCGATGCAGATTTTGCCGCGCATGAGTCCACGCATCTCGTCCACGCGTCGCTGCAGGCGGCCAAACTCTTCGCATAACGCCTCGACTGCCGGCATGACCTGCCGCCCGTCGGCAGAAAGCACCACGCCCTCGCGGCTGCGATCAAGCACTTTAAAACCCCAGTCTGCCTCAAGGTCGCCCACCATGCGGCTCACGCCCGACTGCGAATAGCTCAGCCGCTCTGCGGCACGCGTAAAGCTGCCCGCACGCACCGTCTCAAGCAGCACTTGCATCTTTTGGATATTGGTCTCCACGGCACGCCTCCACCTTTGCATGAGTTTTTGTCATGTTTGCCATGCATTATATTCGCTTTTCTTCTAAAGCCAGTTCACCCATAGTGAACATGCTCGGATATAGAGGGGATGTCAGCGCATGAACAACGGACTGTTTACGTACCTAGCAGCATTGCTATTGTTTGGCTCCAACGGCATCATCGCCGCTGCCATCGCGCTGCCGAGCTCCGATATCGTGCTCCTGCGCACGTTTTTGGGCGCGCTCTCGCTTGTCACTGTCCTCGCCATCACCCAACGCCATAAGTTGCAGGCGCCATCTCGCCCCCGCGAAGTCGCAGCCCTCCTCCTCTCGGGAGCCGCGCTGGGCGCCAGCTGGATTTTTCTGTTCCGCGCCTACCAGACGATCGGCGTCGGCGTATCCTCGCTGCTGTACTACTGCGGCCCCATCATCGTTATGGCCCTCTCCCCGCTCATTTTTGGCGAGAAGCTGACCGGCGGTAAAATCGCCGGCTTCATAGCTGTCGCCTGCGGCGCCTTCCTCATCGCGGCCCAAGGCCTCGGCGGCAATATGCCCATCGCAGGCATCGTGTGCGGCATCGCCTCGGCCTTCTGCTACGCGTTGATGGTCATTGCCAGCAAGGGTGCGCCACATATCGAAGGTCTCGAAAACTCCGCGCTTCAGGTGAGCGCCGCCTTTGTAACCGCGCTGATCCTTACGCTCTTCACGCAAGGTGTCCCCTCGTTCCTCTCCCCCAGCATTGCCGCCGGCATCGATTGGCGCGCCGTTGCCATGCTCGGCATTGTCAACACCGGACTCGGTTGTCTGCTCTACTTTAGCGCCGTCGCCAAACTGCCCGTGCAGACCGTCGCCGTCGTCGGCTACCTTGAGCCGCTTTCGGCCGTCGTGTTCTCGGCCGTCCTTTTGGGCGAAACCATAACACCGGTCCGTCTGATGGGCGCCGCGCTTATCATCGGCGGCGCGATCTTTTGCGAACTCGCCGGCAAACGCACAAACACCAAGGCTGGCATCGCCCAGACAGCACGTGCTTAATAGCTCCTGCTTTGAAATGCTACCTGCGTACGTGAATAATCCCCAGCTGGGGATTATTGTCTAAAATAACCCGATGTGCCAAACTGCTCTTATATGTATAAAGATGGCATAAAGGTCTACTGCTCGTGGCAGAGGCCAGATGTCCAAGGGAGTCCACGTGGCACACAACAAGCTGGAGGCAAGCCTCCAAGACCAGCGTAGTCAAGGCGGGCATGGAGCCATTCCCCTCTCCGCTGGCATGCTGCTCGTAACGCTCGGCGTCGTCTACGGTGACATCGGCACGAGCCCCATGTACACCATGAAATCAATCGTCGCCAACAACGGCGGCATCGGCACCGTCAGCGAAGATATGATCCTTGGCGCGCTTTCGCTCGTCATCTGGACCATGACGCTCGTGACCACGGTCAAGTACGTGGTAATCGCCATGAAGGCCGATAACCACAACGAAGGCGGCATCTTCGCCCTGTTCAGTCTCGTGCGCAAGGTGGCGCCATGGCTGATTCTGCCCGCCATGATCGGCGGCGCGGCGCTGCTCGCCGACGGCATCCTCACCCCCGCGGTCACGGTCACCACAGCCATCGAGGGCCTGCGCACCATCGAGTGGGGCCACGCGCTATTGGGTGACGGGCAAACCAACGTCATCATTATTACCATCATCATTATCTGCGGCCTATTTGCCATGCAGCGCGCCGGCACCTCGTCAATCGGCAAGCTGTTCGGCCCGCTTATGACGCTATGGTTCCTGTTCCTGGCGGGCGCCGGCCTGTTCAACATGCTCGGCAACCTGTCCATCCTACGCGCGCTCAACCCCATCCGCGGCATCATGTTCCT
>USOG01000116.1 GCA_900556365.1 uncultured Collinsella sp. | reverse complement strand
CCTGCGGCTTTCCCAGCCACCGCACCTTCGCCCTCAATCGTCGGTCGCGTACCCAAGTACGCTTCCCTCCTCTTTCGGGCGAATCTGCGGCACCTGGAAAAGCCGTCTCCGTGGCTGGGAACTAATGGACCACGCAAACCATGAGGAGGTAACGTGGCAGACGATATCAACAATAACGAGGGTATGGGCGAGGCCGGCGATGCCGGTATGCCCGACGATCTGAAGCGCCTGCTTGCCCGTGCTGAGCAGGGCGAGGACGGCGATCCGGACGCCTATAACCCCGATGCCGATGATGAGGAGGAAGAGGACGACGACGCCGAGCTCGAGGAGAGCTTTGGCGAAGTCGACCGTGGCGCCTCGGCCGGCGAGGATATCAACGGCGGCCAGCTCCAGATTTCGGAGTTCGGTCGCGAGATGAAGCAGTCGTTTATCGAGTATTCGATGTCGGTCATCACGGCGCGCGCCCTGCCGGACGTGCGCGACGGCCTAAAGCCGGTGCACCGCCGCATCCTGTACGCGATGAACGAGAGCGGTATCTACCCCAACCGCCCACACAAGAAGTCGGCCTGGACGGTCGGCGAAGTTATCGGTAAGTACCACCCTCATGGCGATTCCGCGGTCTATGAGGCCATGGTCCGCCTGGCGCAGTGGTTCTCCATGCGCACGCCGCTCATCGACGGTCACGGCAACTTCGGCAACATCGACGGCGACGGCGCGGCGGCCATGCGTTACACCGAGAGCCGCCTGGCAAAGCCCGCCATGGAATTGCTACGCGACCTGCAGAAGGATACCGTCGACTGGCAGCCCAACTACGACGAATCGCTCGCCGAGCCTCAGGCGCTGCCTGCGCGCTTCCCCAACCTGCTGGTCAACGGCAGCCAGGGCATCGCCGTCGGCATGGCCACCAACATCGCCCCGCATAACCTCACCGAGGCGATTGAGGCCACCTGCTACCTGATCGACAACCCCGATGCCACCGTCGACGAGCTCATGCAGATCATGCCCGGTCCGGACTTCCCCACCGGCGCCATCATCATGGGCAGCGCCGGCATTAAGCAGAGCTACGAGACCGGCCGCGGCTCCATTACCGTGCGTGCCAAGGCACATGTGGAGTCCACCAAGACCGGCCGCAGCCGCCTGGTCTTTACCGAGATTCCCTACATGGTCAACAAGGGCACCCTGCAGGAGAAGATCGCCCAGCTCGTCAACGACAAGCGCATCGAGGGCATCTCGGATATGCGCGATGAGTCCAACCAGAAGGGCATCCGTCTGGTCATCGAGCTCAAGAAGGGCGTCATTCCGCAGGTCGTGCTCAACAACCTGTATAAGTACACCTCGCTGCAGACGACCTTTGGCGCCAACAACCTGGCGCTCGTCAACGGCGTTCCCAAATGCCTGAGCCTGCGCGAGATGCTGCAGCACTACATCGACCACCAGGTCGACGTCGTCACCCGCCGCACCCGCTTTGACCTCAAGAAGGCCCAGGCGCGTGCCCATATCCTCGAGGGCTACCTGATGGCCCTTGACCATATCGACGAGGTCATTAGCATCATCCGCTCCTCGCAGACCGACTCCGAGGCCAGCAGCCGCCTGATCGAGCGCTTTGGTTTTACGCCCGAGCAGACCACGGCCATCCTCGAGATGAAGCTGCGCCGCCTGACCGGCCTGGAGCGTGACAAGATCCAAGAAGAGTTGGACGGTCTGCGCCGCGCCATCGCCTACTACGAGGACCTGCTGGCGCACGAGGAGAAGATCCTGGGTGTCATCAAGGAAGAGATGCGCGAGATCTCCAAGAAGTTTGGCGATAAGCGCCGCACCGAGATCAGCCAGGTTGAGAAGGACCTGGACGTCGAGGATCTCATTGCTGACGAGGACATGGTCGTGACCATCACCCACACCGGCTACGTTAAGCGTATCCCGGTGGCTGCCTACCGTGCCCAGAAGCGCGGTGGCAAGGGCGTGTCGGGCGTCAACCTCAAAGAGGACGACGTTATCGATGAGATGTTCATCGCGTCCACGCACGAGTACGTGCTGTTCTTCTCGAGCAAGGGCAAAGTCTATCGCCTGAAGGTGCACGAGCTGCCGGTGGGTACGCGCCAAGCGCGCGGTACCGCGATCGTCAACCTGCTGCCCTTCGAGGAAGGCGAGAAGATCGCGAGCGTCATCAGCTGCCGCGAGTTCCCAGCCGACGAGTACCTGATGTTTGCCACCAAGAGCGGTATGGTCAAGAAGACCGTGATGAGCGCATATGACCGCAGCCGTCGCGACGGCCTGATCGCTATCAACCTGCGCGACGACGACGCGCTGCTGAACGTGCGCCGCGTGCGCGAGGGCGACAAGATTATCCTGGCCACCACCGCGGGCAAGGCGATCATGTTCTCCGAGGAGCAGGTGCGCGCCACCGGCCGCGATACCAGCGGCGTTCGCGGTATCGGTATGAAGGACGGCGTGAGCGTTCTGGGCATGGAAGTCACTAACGGCAACGGCGATCTGTTCGTCATCACCGAGCGCGGCTACGGCAAGCGCACGCCGGTCGCGGACTACCCAGAGCAGAATCGCGGCGGCCAGGGCGTCTACACCATCCAAATGACCGAGCGTAAGGGTAACCTCGCAGCCATGAAGACGGTGGGCCCGCAGCACGAGCTGTTCATCGTGACGGAGGGCGCGACGGTTATTCGCGTCAAGACCGACGAAATCAGCCAGACCGGCCGCGCCACCCAGGGCGTCAAGATGATGACCGTCGACGACAACGACCGCGTATGCGCCGTAGCCCGCATGACGGCAGCCAAAGAGAAGCCCGAAGGCGAAGCCACAGAAAAAGGCTCCGCCCCCGAAGAAACCCCTGTCGATCTAGGCGACGGCAACGACATGCCAGAAGATCTCCTAGACGAGTAAGAGGCCCTAGCTGGTAGAAAATATCAGACCCCATATATCGGCGGTCGGCGCACTGCGCGCCGACCGCTTTTTTGAAAACCTTGGGACCCCATGGTCGCTGGGCTGGCGAGATGGTTTTGGTTTGTCGCGAGTTCCGCACGCAAAGAAGGCCACTTAATGTGGCCTTCGTCTTGCGCAGGACTGTCCGAGCAGCAAACCAAAACCATCTCGCCAGCCCAGCGACCACCCCTCCCAAAGATTTTCAAAAAAGTTGTTGACGCGCGCGTAACGACTCGTCTAATATATCCCTTGCGCGATGGACCTGTAGCTCAGTTGGTTAGAGCGTCCGGCTGATAACCGGGAGGTCACAAGTTCGAATCTTGTCAGGTCCACCACTTTCTTTCGCAATAAACACCCCAGCGAGAGCCGAGTCGCCGCTGGGGTGTTTATTACTGTCTCCGTGGGGGTTTAGCTCAGCTGGGAGAGCGCGGGCTTTGCAAGCCTGAGGTCAGGGGTTCGATCCCCCTAACCTCCACCATGATGGACCTGTAGCTCAGTTGGTTAGAGCGTCCGGCTGATAACCGGGAGGTCACAAGTTCGAATCTTGTCAGGTCCACCATCAAAACTGTGAAGAGCCTCGGGGCGCTGCCTCGGGGCTTTTTTCTTGTCTGCGATAAATCTCATTTTGGTTTTGTGTGCTGTGCGAAAGATTGGGTAGTATAGCTATTCAATGCGGTGGAGCTGCCGCGTGTTAACCGCTACGTACCGGAGGTGTTCCATGGTTCGTGTCGACATAGAGACCATCGTCATGGCCGCCGGTCCCGTGCCATCGCTTATCGTGCTTCGCGAGCGCTGCAGCAAATCGGACTCGCCCGCGCCGCTGCGTTCCCTTTCCATTCAGACTGGTTCGTTTGAAGCCGCTGCCATCAGCCGCGGCATCGATAGCGGCCGCGCCGAGCGCCCGATTACCCATGACCTGTTGCTCGATACTGTTGGCGCCCTGGGCGCCAAGCTCGAGCGCATCGAGATCGTTCGCGCCGAGCCGCCGGTGTTCTACGCGACGATCGTCGTACTGGCCGATGGTGACGAGCGCAAGATCGACGCCCGCCCCAGTGATGCCATTGCCCTTGCCGTGCGCAGCAATGCCCCCATGTTTGTGGAGGACGACATCATGAATCGCCTGGGCACTGTTTCTACCCACGCCGAGGAAGTCGACGACGAGCAGGAGTTCGAGAAGTTCGACGAGTTCGTCCATACGCTCTCCCCCGATGACTTCTAAATGCGGGGCGGCCAGGATGTGGAGCGTTCGCTGATGGCCGGCGGCATGTCGGCTGAGGCGGCCGTCATTGCGCGCGAGGCCCAGATGCGCTCGGAGGCTTCTGAGGCGGCTCGCATTGCCTATGTGACGCAGGCCCGCACGCTTCGCGAACGCCGCGGCTCGTTTATCAAGATGGTTGTCATCTCCGCCCTTGTCGCGGCAATCTGCTCGCGCCTTCGTGGTACAGTTGGTGCGCTTGGGTTTTCGATCTCTACGGGCCTGGTGATCTGGGGCGTGGTCGATGCGGTGATGCTGACCAGTCAGATCAAGGTACTCGACAAGCGCGCGATGGATATGATGCGCGCCCGCGACGCTGCCGCTAAGATCGCTGCTGAGGCGCAAGAACTGTAACGACGCCAGACTCGATGGGAAGGTCTAAAGATGGCACAGGATATGCAGGACGCCGGTAACGTCTCCGCCGAGCTCGACGCCATGGTGTGCGATCTGATCGGCGCGTTCTTGGACGACCTTGCCGCCGGTGAAAACCCTGGCGTGGTCGTGGCAATTGAGGACGCCGCTTCCAACCGTTATCTGGCGGCGCTCGATGAGGATGGCGAAGAGGCGTGCCTCGAGGCGGCCACCAACTTTATCTCCGAGCACAAGATGGGTCTTAAGGACGAGGGCCTGGGCCGTATCGCTCGCTATGCCATCGGCTACACCGGCTGCGTCGAGATTGACGGCGGCTATCACGATGCTCTGCTCGTGAGCTTCTTCGAAACCACGCTCGAGAGTGGTTTTTCGGCATATGTGCTGTATGAGGGCATGGGCGCCGGCGATGGTTTTATGTGGAGCGACCCTGAACCTGCAGGTGAGGAAAC
>USOG01000115.1 GCA_900556365.1 uncultured Collinsella sp. | reverse complement strand
CCCGAGTGCATCTCGCTGCGCATCACGCTCTACCGCGTGGCCAAGCAGAGCCGCCTGTGCGAGTCGCTGATCGATGCTGCCGAGAACGGCAAAGAGGTCACGGTGCTCATGGAACTTCGCGCCCGCTTTGACGAGCAGAACAACATCGAGTGGGCCGAGCGTCTGGAAGAGGCAGGCTGCACCGTCATCTATGGTTCCGAGGGCTTTAAATGCCACTCAAAGATCTGCCAGCTCACCTATCGCGAGGGCATGGCGCTCACCCGCCTCACGCTTTTGGGCACCGGCAACTTTAACGAGAAGACGGCCAAACTCTACAGCGACTTTATGCTCATGACCGCCCATCCCGGCATCGGCGAGGACGCCAACCTGTTCTTCCGCAATCTGTCGCTGGGCAACCTGCGCGGCGACTACCGCTTCCTGGGTGTGGCGCCCGTCGGACTGAAACCGCTCATCATGCGCGGTCTGGATCGCGAGATTCAGCGCGCTCTCGCTGGCGAGCCCGCCCGTGTGTTCTTTAAGCTCAACTCGCTCACCGACCGCGAGGTTATCGACAAGATCGCCGAGGCATCGTGTGCCGGCGTGCGCGTAGACATGATCATCCGCGGCATCTCGTGCCTCAAGCCCGGTGTTCCGGGCAAGACCGAGAACGTGCATGTCCGCTCCATCGTCGGACGCTTTTTGGAGCACGCGCGCGTCTATGCTTTCGGCGTGGACTCGGACATGATTTACCTGAGCTCGGCAGACATGATGACGCGCAACACCGAGCACCGCGTGGAGATTGCCTTCCCCGTGCTCGACCCCACCTGCCGCGCCCTAGTGCACGAGTACATGGGCATGCAGCTGCGCGACAACGTGAAGGCCCGCAGCCTCACGAGCGACGGCACCTGGGTCCCCGTGGAGCGTGCAGAGGGTGAGAAACCCTTCAACTCGCAGGAAGCCCTGCTGGAGCGTGCCTATCGCAACGCCGAGGCCGCCGCCGAGGCAAAGCCCGCCCCTGCTCCTGAGCCGCAGCCGGCCACACCCAAGGTCCAAGAGGTCCAGGCGACCGTCATTGAGCCCGAGCCTGCACCTGCACCTCAGCCCGATCCGCAGGTCATCAAGCCCGCACCCGAGACGAGCGCCCGTCGCGATAAGCCCGCCGGCAAGACCAAGGCCATCGAGCGCCATCGCCCCGGCCGCGTGCGCATGGGCCTGGGTCTGATCGGCCTGGGTCTTAAGACGCTCATTACCGGCAAGACGAAATAGTCGTTTGTAGAAGCAGTTTGTAGAAGCGCCCCGCATTTGAGGAAAGCCTCGGATGCGGGGCGCTTTTCCCTGTTACCATGGTGCGAACAACAACGCGAATGACAGGCAGGAATATGAAGCTCACTATAGAATCGATGACCTACGGCGCCGACGGGCTGGCGCACGCCGACAACGGCAAGGCCGTCTTTGTGCAGGGCGCCGTGGCAGGCGACACCGTCGAGGCCGAGGTCGTACAGGACGGCAAGTCGTTCATGCGTGCCCGCACCACCGAGATTCTGGAGCCAAGCCCCGATCGCATTCAGTCTCCCTGCCCCTTCGTGGGCATCTGCGGCGGCTGCTCGTGGGGCAATCTCTCACGCACGGCACAGCTCGCCGCCAAGGAGCAAAATCTGCGCTCCACGCTCGAGCGTATCGGCAAGTTCAGCCCCGATCAAGTCGATGAACTGGTGCAACCCATCCGCCACACCAAGGATGATTGGGGCTACCGCAATAAAATCGAACTCGAGCCGACCGTTGTAAACGGCCGCGTGCGTCTTGGCATGCACGGTGTCGATCCTCGCAAGATCGTGACCGTCGATTCGTGCCCGTTGTTCGACAAACGCTTCCCCAAGGCGCTCAAATCGGTCGTCGGCGCACTCAACTATCTAAGCGGCAGCCATGACTTGGGGCTCGAACGCGTGGGCATTCGCGCATCGCGCCGCACCAAGGCACTCGAGGTCGCACTCTGGACGCCCACAGGCTCTTTTCCGCGCTCGCAGGTCTCCCGCGTGTTGGCGGACGCCGCTCATCCCACGAGCATCGTGCGCGTGATGAGCAAGGGCGAAAAGAAGGCCCGCCGTGTCTCCAAGGTCGAAATGCTCGCCGGAGAGGGCTCATGGACCGAGAATATCGCCGAGGGTCAGATGCGCTTGTCTGCCCCGTCTTTTTTCCAGGTCAACACCAAGGGTGCCGAGATTTTGATCGAGCTTGTCATGGAAGCGCTCGACCCGCAGGAAGACGAGCTTGCCGTGGACCTGTACTGCGGTGCCGGCACCTTTACCCTGCCGCTCGCCCGCCGCTGCGACTTTGTCGCCGCCGTCGAGGCCTACGGCCCCGCCGTGCGCGACCTACGCCGTAACCTGGAGATCAACAAGCTTGATAACGTCGACGTCATTGGCGGAGACGCGGTGCGCGAGTTCCCCGACCAGGATGCCGACGTCTTGGTGGTCGACCCGCCGCGCGCAGGCCTCGCCCCCGAAGCGATCGACCTTATCGCCAGCACGAGTGCCCACGATGTCGCCTACGTGAGCTGCGACCCGGCCACCCTGGCGCGCGATCTCAAACGCTTTGTCGAAGAAGGCACCTTCTCCCCCGTAAAGATCACGCCAGTCGACCTGTTCCCACAAACCTTCCACTGCGAGACCGTCGTCCACCTTAGGCGCAACTAGCCACTTAATCATTGCTCAGAAAAATCATTGGGAAATCGAGCGTGGCAAGCGGAGGTCTTCGGGGTATAAGACGGCTAATTGTATGCCGCCTATGAAAGGAACCCTTATGCCCAGCGTTGCCGTTCTCGCCGCCGATGGCTTTGAAACTATTGAATGCTTGACCATGGTCGATGTCATGCGTCGCGGCGGCGTGCGTGCCACGCTCGTCTCGATCATGCCCACGCGCGAGGTCGTAAGCTCGCTGCAGATCCCCGTGACCTGCGATGCGCTCTTTGATGAGATCAACTTTGACGAGTACGACTGCGTCGTGCTGCCCGGCGGCCTGCCCGGTGCCACCAACCTGCGCGCAGATCAGCGCGTCTGCGACGTGGTCTGCGAGTTCGCCGCAACCAAGCACGTCGCCGCCATCTGCGCCGCCCCGTTTATCCTGGGCGAGCTCGACCTGCTCGAGGGGCGCCATGCCACGTGCTTCCCTGGCTTTGAGAAAAGCTTCCCCGAAGGCGCCTATACCGGCGAGAAGGTCACGCAAGACGGCAACATCATCACTGCCAGCGGCATGGCACAGTCACTCCCCTTTGCATTGGAGCTGCTGCGCACGCTCGCCGGCGACAAGGCCGTCGAGAAGGTCGCCGAGGGCATCCAACTATGATTTTGGCTTCGCAATCGCCGCGCCGCATAGAGCTGATGCGCGAGGCAGGCTACAACATTCGCGTGATTCCCGCGGATATCGACGAAACGCCCTTTGATGGCGAGGCCCCGCTCACGCTTGTCGAGCGCTTGGCACGCGCCAAGGCGGCTGCCGTTGCTGCCGAGTATGCCGAGCCCAATGAGCTGACGGTCGCGGCTGACACCATCGTCACCTTTGACGGCAAGATTCTGGGCAAGCCGGCAACCGAGGACGAGGCGCGCACCATGCTCCGTGAGCTTTCGGGCCGCACGCACCAGGTCGCAACCGGCGTCTGCATCGTTAAAGCCGGCGACGCTACAGCCCCGCATGCCGCCGAGAGCCTATCCTTTGTCGATGTGACCGACGTGACGTTCTACGAGCTCACCGACGAGCAGATCGAGCGCTACGTCGCCTCGGGTGAGCCCATGGACAAGGCCGGCGCCTACGGCATTCAGGGCACAGGCGGACGCATGCTCGTGCACGATATTTCGGGCGACTTCTATAACGTGGTGGGCCTACCCATCGCCCGCGTCGCGCGCGCGATTCAAAAACTCTCGTAATTGCATCTGGCGCTGGGTATTCCCCAGCGCCTACAATTTTGGCGTACCGTACGGATCCCGACCGGGCACAAGGCGCGGCGGAAAACCGATAGGAGTTAAACATGGATACACTGCTCGAGGCCATTGACGTCTGCGATGTCGATGGCTTTTGCTATGGCAACTATACGGACGAGGAGGCCGGCACCGGTTGCACCGTAATCGTGGCACCCGAGGGCGCCACCGGCGGTGTTGACGTTCGCGGCGGTGCTCCCGCTTCGCGCGAAACCGACCTGCTGCGACCTGAGAACACCGTCGACAAGGTCCACGCCGTCTGCCTTTCGGGCGGATCGGCCTTTGGCCTCGAGGCTGCAAGCGGCGTCGCTCGCGAGCTTGAGAGCCGCGGCATCGGCCTTCCCGTCGGCCCCACGCAGGTGCCTATCGTGTGCTCCAGCTGCATCTTCGACCTTGCCTATGGCGACCCCACCGTGCGCCCCGACATTGAGGCCGGCATCGCCGCCGTGTGCGAAGCACTCGACCACACCCCCACCAAGCTCGAACAGGGCAACGTAGGCGCCGGCACGGGCGCCACCGTGGGTAAGCTCATGGGGCCCGCCACCTGCATGAAGGCCGGCCTTGGAGCTGCCGCCGTGGCACTCGGCCCCATCAAGGTGGGCGCCGTGGTCTCGGTCAACGCCTGCGGCAACGTTGTCGACCCCTTCACCGGCGAGTGGGTCGCCGGTATGCGCGCCGCAGCCGATAGCGACCAGATCGTCGACATGGAACTCGCAGCCTTTGCCGCCGCCGGATCCATGCAGATGCCGCTCGACCGCACCAACACCACCATCAGCTGCATCGTCACCAACGTGGAACTCACTAAGGCACAAGCCACCAAGGTCTCCCAGATGGCCGCAGACGCCTACGCACACGCCATCCGTCCCACGCACACCACCAACGACGGCGACACCATCTACACCCTCGCCAGCGGCAAACTGGGCGCCCAGGCAAGCGCCGCCGTTCCCCTAGACCTGCTGGGCATGCTCGCCGTAAGGGCCCTGGAAACCGCCATCGTAAACGGAGCCAAAACCGCCAAAACCTCCCACGGAATCCCAGGTGCTGCGAAGTAATCTCACTCG
>USOG01000114.1 GCA_900556365.1 uncultured Collinsella sp. | reverse complement strand
TCGTCGACGATGAGGTCGAGGCATTGCGGAAGTGCGCGGGCACCAAAGACGCCCGAGTTGCTGGAGATGATCTCGCCATCGAACTGCATGCCCAGCGACGGCGTGCAGGTGATCTTGGCTTCCTTGGTCTGGATGATCTTGAACTGCGGGCGGCCGAGCACCTTGCCGGCGGGGTCAAGCGCAGCGGTGATCACGGTAGGCAGCAGCTGCACGGTGCGCACGGGCTCGATGACCGCGATGTCGACCATGCCATCGTTCATGCGGCAATCGGGGAACAGGTTGATGTCGTTTTGGATGACCGAGGTGTTGCCGGCCATGCAGCAGATGCCATCGAGCTCCTCGACAATGCCGTCGTGTTCAATCGTAAAGTGCGCCACCGTGGGGTTGGGCGTGGCGAGCGCGGAGAGGAAGTAGGCGATCTCGCCGATGTCGTTTTTGGTGGGAGCGGCCTTCATCATGATCTCGGCGTCGAAGCCCGAGCCGGCGATGATGATAAAGCCGTGGCGCTTCTCGTTGCCGTTCTCGTCGAGCCAAAGGAGCTCGCCCATGTCCACTTTGACCGTGTGACCGGCGCGGCAAGCCTTGGCGAGCGCCGCTGCCTCGGGGGCATTGCCGATGTTGTTGAAGAACAGGCAGGCCGTACCGGAGGGGAAGACGAGCGTGGGGACACCGCATCCGCGCATCTGATCGAGTACGTTGGAGACGGTGCCGTCGCCGCCTGAGACCACCACGCGATCGAATTTGCGTACGTCCGCCACGGCGTCCTCGGGTTCCATGCCATCGCCGATAAAACGCATCACGACCTCGTCGCCGCCCTGCGCGAGGGCGTGCGTGAATGCGTAGATTTCATCTGAGCTGGGCCCCGATGCCGGGTTGTGGATGATAAGGCAGCGCATACTTACGTTCCCGTTCTGTGACTAACCGAGTATAGTTGTAAGGCAATGCCGATATCCTACCCGTGTTTTTCGGGCCTAACCTTATTCGATGGGTTGATATGTACATTTCCACACATCAGGCTCTACTCGACTTTTGCCAGCGCGCCCGCGAATTCGACGCGATTGCCGTCGATACCGAGTTTTTGCGCGAGCGCACGTTCCATCCGCGTCTGTGTTTGGTTCAGATTGCCACCCCTGCCGAGAGCGTAGCGGTCGATCCTCTGGTAATCGACGACCTATCGCCGCTGGCCGAGCTTATGGCCGACGAGAGCGTGACCAAGGTCTTCCACGCCTGCTCGCAGGATATGGAGGTCATGCTCCATACCGTGGGCGTGCTGCCGCATCCGATTTTTGACACGCAGGTGGCCGCCGCCTTTTTGGGCGAGCGCCAGCAGATTTCCTACGGCGCACTCGTGCAGACGTTTTGCGGCGTCTCGCTGCCCAAGACCGAGTCGCTGACCGACTGGTCGCGTCGCCCGCTGACCGATAAGCAGATTGAGTACGCGATCGATGACGTCAAGTACCTGATCGTTGCCTATACCGAGATGATGAGTCGCCTGCGCGAGCTGGGCCGGGTGGACTGGGTGCTCGACGAGTTGCGTCCGCTGGCCGACGAGTCGCACTATCGCGCCGATCGCCACGAGGCGTTCCGCAAGGTCAAACGCATCAATTCGTGCAGCCGTCACCAGCTGGGTATCGCGCGCGAGCTCGCCGCCTGGCGCGAGGATCGTGCCGAGCGCCGCAACATCCCGCGCAAGTGGGTCATGTCCGACGACACGCTGCTGGCGCTCGTCAAGCGCAACCCTGTGCGCGTTGAGGAGTTCCGTAGCATTCGCGGTACCGATCAGTTGGGGGAGCGTGACGTGGATGGCGCACTCATGGCCATCAAGCGCGGCGCGAGCTGCCCGCACGATCGCCTGCCGCTCATGGTGCGCGGGCATCGCCAGATCTCTCCGGAGCTGGAGAGCGTGACGGATCTCATGTATGCGCTCATTCGCCTGGTTGCCGAGCGCTCGGGCGTGGCGACCTCGGTCATTGCCTCGCGCGATGACCTGGCCGACTATGTTGAGCATCCTGAGCAGAGCCCCCTGCGCGAAGGCTGGCGCTTTGAGCTTGTGGGCTCGCGCCTGGACGATCTGCTCTCGGGCAATATGGGGTTGACGGTCAAAGATGGCAAAATTGAATTGCTATAAGGAAGCCTAGCCGCTTGAGTGGGTAGAATGCCTCCAACGTGTAACTCGATTCGGAGGAATTCGCATGCCTTATTACTATGGATACGGCTTTGGCATCGACCCGCTGTACCTGCTGGTTGTTCTTGTCTGCACGGTGCTTGGCCTTGCCGCGCAGAACTATATTAACTCGACGTACAAGACCTGGTCCAAGGTTCGCTCGGACGGCGACACGGGCGCCACGGTCGCTCGCCGCATGCTCGACGCCAGTGGTTGCAATGCCGTGGGTATCAAGGGTGTCGCCGGTGAGCTCACCGACCATTACAACCCGCAGGATAACAATCTGTATCTCTCGGACGCTAACCGTTCGGGCGGTTCGGTCGCAAGCGTTGCCGTCGCCTGTCACGAGGCGGGTCACGCCACTCAGCGTCAAAGTGGTTACGCCATGATGAAGGTACGCACCGCCCTCGTGCCGGTCGTCAACTTTACCCAGAACACTTGGACCATCGTGCTGCTCATGGGACTGTTTATGAACATCGCGGGGCTTACGACCCTCGCGCTGGTCTTCTTCTCGTTTAGTGTACTGTTCCAACTCGTTACGCTGCCGGTCGAGATTGACGCCAGCCGACGCGCCGTGGCGTACATCGAGCAGTCGGGTATGAGTTCCAAGCAGGTCAACGGTGCCAAGAAGGTACTGACGGCCGCCGCGCTTACCTATGTTGCCGCTGCGCTCACCTCGATTATTCAGCTGCTCTATCTTATGGCTCGCTACAACAGAAACTCCAACCGATAACAAATTGGGTCGCTGGGCGCCGCGGGGATTCGTGTCCCCGCGGCGCTGTACTATGTGTTGGACTTGAATTTGCGCAGGGCCGAAGCCCTTGTGCACGATGACGAAAGGAGGCTGCGTGGCAGGCTGGAACCTAACCGGCAATGCTGTTTCCGCCGAATTTGACGGCTCGGACGATCAGGAGCGCAAGGAGCTCAGCGTGAGCCAGGCGGTGGAGATCGCTGCTGGTGCGCTCGATGCCATTCCGCAGCTGAGCGTTCTGGGCGAGGTCACGGGTTTCCGTGGTCCCAACGCCCGAAGCGGCCACTGCTACTTTCAGATCAAGGACGACTCGGCCGCCGTCGACTGCATCATCTGGAAGGGCGCCTATCTCAAGCGTACCTTCGATCTGCGTGACGGCATGCAGGTGAGCTTTAAGGGCAGCTTCAATCTCTACAAGCCCACGGGTCGCATGAGCTTCGTCGCCCGCTCGTTTTCGCTGGCGGGGGAGGGTCTGCTGCGTCAACAAGTGGCGCAGCTGGCCGAAAAGCTACGCCGTGAGGGCCTGATGGACGAGACGCGTAAGCGTCGCATCCCGGTGTTTTGCTCGCGCGTGGCGGTCGTCACCTCGCTTTCTGGTGCCGTAATCGACGATGTCAAGCGCACATTGCGTCGTCGCAATCCGCTCGTTGAGCTCGTCTGCGTGGGCGCCAAGGTTCAAGGCGAGGGTGCGCCGACAGAGCTCATCGAGGGCCTGCGCCGCGCTTCTTCCATTACGCCGGCGCCCGATTGCATTTTGCTCGTGCGCGGCGGTGGCTCCTTCGAGGACCTCATGACCTTTAACGATGAGGAGCTTGCCCGTGCGGTGGCAGCCTGTCCCGTGCCTGTGGTGACGGGTATTGGGCATGAGCCCGATACCTCGATCTGCGACATGGTGAGCGACCGTCGCGCCTCCACGCCCACGGCGGCGGCAGAATCGGTGGCGCCGGCTATGACGGAGTTGGCCGACGTGCTCGAGGCGCGCCATCAGCGTCTGGGTGCCGCGATGGCATCGATGATCGGGTCGGCCCAGGTCGATCTGGAAATGCTCGACCAACGCGGTCGTCGCGCCTGGGATACCTATACGGCTCGCTTAGGCGATGCACTCGATGCGGCCGCGTGCCGCCCGTGCCTCAACGACCCAACGTTTATGGTCGAGCGTCGCGAGTCTGAGCTTGCCCTGACGGCTGATCGTCTGTCCGGCGCCATAACGCGTTCGGTTGGGGCCTTCCGCTCCAACTTCGAGCGTCTGCCCGAACGCCTGGTTGCAAGCACCTCGGGGCTCGATGGCAAGCGCCATGCGCTCACGCTCGCGAGCTCTCGCCTGGAGCATCAGGGGCGCACGATGCTCAGCAAACCCGCGTCCGACCTGGGCCGAGCTGCCGCGTCGCTCGATGCCCTGTCGCCGCTCAAGGTGCTTGCCCGTGGCTATTCCATCGCGTACAGCGATGATGGTGTGGCTACGAGTGCCAAGACCTTTAAGCCCGGCGACGCCATCCGCGTGCGCATGGCGGACGGCAACGTGTCGGCAACCGTCAACGCGGTCGAGTAGATCGCGTTTCACAGTGATAGACCCTTAGGAAAGGAAACAGATATGGCAGAGAAGACCCCGGTCGAGCAGCTTACGTACAAGCAGGCCTCGCAGGAGCTGGAGCTCATCATCCGCAGCCTGGAGTCTGGCGATATGGAGCTCGAGGAGTCGCTCGAGAGCTATACCCGCGGCGTCGAGCTCCTCAAAAGCCTGCGCACCCGCCTGTCCGATGCCGAGCAGAAGGTCTCGGTGCTCCTTAAGGACGTTGACGGCAACGACGTGCTCGCCGACGGCGAAGCCGCCAACACCGACGACAAGCTTTCGTTCTAACCATCCCGACCAAATATAATTACCTTGGTCTGTGAGAAAGGAACCAGCCATGTGTGATTGCATCTTCTGCAAAATCGCCAACCACGAGATCCCCTCGACCGTCGTCTACGAGGATGATCAGGTCATCGCCTTCGACGACCTCAACCCCCAGGCGCCGGTCCATACCCTCGTGATCCCCAAGAAGCACTACAGCGACATCGCCGACAACGTGCCTGCCGAGACCATGGGCGCCATGGCTCACGCCATCCAGGA
>USOG01000113.1 GCA_900556365.1 uncultured Collinsella sp. | reverse complement strand
TTCAGCAACGGAGCAGGCAATAGGCGATGAAAAAGCCTGCCCTGTTGAGTTTGATTCGCATTCCTCCCCTCTGTGCGATTCAACGGTGTACTTCGGGAACAGGCCCGCTGGCAACTAACTGCCAGCGGGCCTGTTCCTGTTTGTCGGGGGAGTGCGATGGACGGAGCCGAAGCGGTCCGCTCCAAAATAGGCGGACGCCGTAGCGCCCGCCTTATAGCAATCGAAAGCTCAAGTCAGCAGATCGGCCTAGTACACCATGCCCATGGCGTCCTGAACCTCGGCCAGAGTCTGCTCGGCGATCTCGTTGGCGCGACGATTGCCTTCGTGCAGCACGTCCTTCACGTAATCCAAGTCGTTCTCGTAGCGCTGACGGCGCTCGCGGATCGGGGCAAAGTACTCGTTGACGGCCTCGGTCACGTACTTCTTGAGCTGGCCGGAGCCGCCCATGCCAATCTCCTCGGCAATCTCGACCTCGGAACGACCAGTGCAGATGGCAGCCGTCGAAAGCAGGCCGGATACGCCGGGGCGGTTCTCGGGATCAAACGTGATCATGCGCTCGGAGTCGGTCTGGCTCTTCTTGATGCGCTTGGCCGTCTCCTCGGCGGTCATCGAAATATTGATGGCGTTGCCGTAGCTCTTGCTCATCTTGCGACCGTCAAGGCCGGGCAGCAGCGGGGTCTCGGACAGCAGCGCGTCGACCTCGGGGAACACCTTGCCGTAGCGGTTGTTAAAGCGGCGGGCGATGGTGCGGGTGAGCTCGATGTGCGGCAGCTGGTCGCGACCGACGGGCACCACGTTGCCCTTGCAGAACAGGATGTCGCAGGCCTGGTGCACCGGGTAGGTGAGCAGAAGGCCGGTGAGCTCGTGGCCCGAGGCCTCCATCTCGGCCTTGACCGTGGGGTTGCGCGCCAGCTCGGCCTCGGACACCAGCGACAGGAACGGCAGCATGAGCTGGTTTGCGGCGGGCACGGCGGAGTGCGCGTAGATCATGGTCTTGTCGGGATCGATACCGCAGGCAAGGTAGTCCATGACCATGTTGTACACGTTGTCCTGGATGTGTTCGGTCGTGTCGCGGTCAGTGATGACCTGGTAGTCGGCGATGAGCACATTGGTCTTGGCGCCCATGTTCTGCAGTTCAACACGGCCCTTGAGGGTACCGAAGTAGTGGCCCAGGTGCAGACGGCCGGTGGGGCGATCACCGGTGAGCATGGTGAACTTCTCGGGCGTATTGGCCAGGCCCTCGCGAATGGCGTTGCTCTTTTGCAACGCGACTTCGTAGCTGTTCTCGTTTGGCATGATTGCTCCTAACGTATGTTCATGGGTCAAGATGATAACGCGTTTATTGGAGGGGCGGGGCGTAAGGAGGCGAGGGGCGGGAGAGGGGTGGCTTGTGCGATGGGTGCGGGGCGGCCGCGCTTGACCAACGGTGCCTTGGCACATCCTTGGCAGCTTGCCCTAGAGCTTGTGGTGGCGCTCTTCTTTGCGCTCCTCGGCTGCCTGCTCCTCCTGCTTAAAAGCGGGGTCGTCGGGGGTGACCAGTTCGTCCTCGTGCGTGCGCTTGTTGTAATGGTGGCGTAGCACGGGTTCAAACAGGTGTAGGTGCTTGGCGAAGGCAGCCGAGCCAATGGCGAGCACGGTAAAAATGAGCACGCGCATGGGCACCTCGACCTGATTGATGGCGGCGGCGCCGGCCGAAAGCATAATGCACCAGGCATAGATGAGCAGCACAGCCTGTTTTTGGTTGTAGCCTTCTTGGATCAGGCGGTGGTGGATGTGGCCCTTGTCGGCCTGCCCGATGCTAATGTGGGCGCGCTTGCGGCGCACGATGGCGCTAAACGTGTCGATGATGGGCACGCCGGCAACGATGAGCGGGATGATAAGCGAGGTGAGTGCGGCGGTGCGGCTCACGTTGAGCAGCGAGATGGAGCCCAGCGCAAAGCCCAGCAGCAGCGACCCCGAGTCGCCCAAAAAGATGCTTGCGGGGTTGAAGTTGTAGCGCAAAAAGGCCAGGCAGGCGCCAAAGAGCGCGATGGAGAGCGCGGCGGCATCGATGCGGCCCGAGAGAACGGCCATCGAAAACATGGTGAACGACGCGATGCCGCAGATGCCCGTGGCCAAGCCGTCGAGGCCGTCGATGAGGTTAATGATGTTGGTGAATGCCACCAGATAGATCACGGTAATGGGGTAGGCGAGCCATCCGAGCATGATCTCGCCGGGAGCAAACGGGTTGACGATGACGCCGATTTTTAGGCCACCCATGCAGGCGATAAGCGCGGCGAGGACTTGTCCGGCCAGCTTTTGCTTGGGCGTGAGCTGGAAGACGTCGTCGATAGCGCCGGTCGCAAAGATGACGGTAAAGGAGAGCGCCAGCATGGGATAGCTAATGTGAAGGCGCGGGTGCGGCACCAAAACGGGCGGCCAGCCTAGGTACCAGGTGCCTAGGATTTGCACAATGCAGGCAACGACCAGGCCCAAAAACACCGCCGTTCCGCCCAAACGCGGGATGGGCTTGGTGTTGATGCGGCGCTTAGAAGGATAGTCGACGGCATCGAGCTTAATTGCCAAGCGCTTGACCAGGGGCACCGCGAGGAAGGTCGTGATAAAGGCCGCCGCTGCCACGCATAGGTACGGTATGTAGCTCGGGGATGAAGCCATGAATCTAAAAACCGCCAAGCGTCGAAGGAAAAGGTCAGAAGAACGCCATGCGCAAAGGGCATAGCCGAACCATAATACTCGACCAAGGGGGGTGCATGGAATTGCACGCAGCGATAATCACGCGCTTACCAGATATTGGGATGTTGTCGATGGCTTGTCGGGATGCCGGCGGGGATCCATATGGACTGTAATGGTGATTTTCGGCAAAAGAAAACCACCCCCCACGTTACGAAAATGAACCCACCTAAAACAGGTGGGTGCCCTCATCGACTGTTCCAGCGTCCTTAACAACGAAGGATACCTGTACTAGGTACGACTGTGTGGGCTCCCTAAATAAACGCGACGGTTCACCCAGTTGCTCCGCGGGGGGCGGAATACCTACATCATAAAGCGGCACTTTATCGATTCCAGTCTTGACATTACAAAAATCGTGTCGGACGATTACGGCGCCTTGGGCTCGAGCCGTCTGTGGGGTTGATCCCTTTACGTTTGAGCTGCTGAATCGTTGTTTTGGAGCATGGTTTTATGCCGACGTCGTTGACCGAACTTTTTTCGCCCGCCTGCCATTTGTGTCCGCGCCGTTGCGGTGCGGCGCGCGATGAGGGCGCGCACGGCGTCTGCGGTGCTAACGACACGCTCAAGGTGGCCCGCGCCGCGCTTCATATGTGGGAGGAACCGCCTATCTCGGGCGAGGCCGGTTCGGGCACGATCTTCTTTAGCGGCTGTTCGCTCAAATGTATCTACTGTCAGAACCACGAGATCTCGACCGGCAATTTTGGCCTTGAGATTTCGCCTGAGCGCCTGGTCGAGATTATGCTGGAATTGCAGGACCAGGGTGCTAACAACATCAATTTGGTGACGGCGACGCACTATGCACACCTGTTGCCTGCCGCGATTGCCGCGGCACGGACGCGCGGGCTGGTCATCCCAATCGTCTACAACACGAGCGGTTACGAGCGCGCGAGTGCCGTGGCGGCGCTGGGCGACCTGGTCGATGTGTGGCTTACCGACTTTAAATATGCCGATGCCGGGCTTGCGCAGTCGCTTTCTCATATCAAGGACTACCCGCGCGTGGCCGTGTCGGGTCTGGCCCAGATGGCGCGCGAGATCGATCGCCGCGGGGGAGAGTTGGTGGATGACGGCGGGCTCATGAAGCGCGGCATCATCGTGCGCCACCTGGTGCTGCCGGGGCATGCGGATGACTCGTGCCGCGTGCTAGACCTGGTGTGGCAGACGGTGGGCGACGTGCCGATCTCGGTCATGAACCAGTACACGCCCAATGCGCTCATGCGCGAGCAGGGCGGCGAGTTGGCGCGCGCTGTGACGCGCGAGGAGTACGAGCAGGTGCTCGACCATGCCGACGACCTGGGCTTTACGACAATGTTCTGGCAAGAGGGCGGCGCGGTAGACGAGAGCTTCACCCCGGCCTTCGACACCACCGGTGTTCTTACCAGCGCAAAGTAGTGCGTTCGTCGATGATTTTTCTGGGACGGGGATTAAAAAATCATCGAGAGGATCGCCTGTTCGAAAAGTTGCCAAAATAGTCGCGCTCCAAAAAGACTGGTTATTGGGCGTTGACAGTTGGCGAGCCGTAGGTAAAATATCGACTTGTCCTGGGGACGTAGCTCAGTTGGGAGAGCGCTGCCGTCGCATGGCAGAGGCCGAGGGTTCGACTCCCTTCGTCTCCACCCTTGGATTTGATAAGCCGCTGACATTGTGTCGGCGGCTTTTTTTAAAAGAAAGGGCTGCACCATGGCCGAGCTTGAGTCCCAACCATTGTCCGACGAGGAGCGCGCTGAGTTGGAAGAGCTCCGCGCTGAGAAGGCCCGCCGCGAGGCTCGGGAAGAGGCCCGTCGCGAGCGTGAGGAGCTGGCTGCCCTGCGTGCCGAGCGTGCGAAGGCCGAGGAGGTTGCCTCGAACGCCGCATCCGAGCGCAAGCCCGCGCCCGCACCCAAGCCCGCTGCAGCGAAGCCTGCACCTGCCGCGCCCAAACCTCAGCCTAAAAAGGCCGCTCGTCCCAAGTCCGTCGAGCCCAAACCGAGCCGTGACGAGATGACCTTTGCCCAGCGCATGGTCACCTCCAAGGAGCCTACGGGCGAGAACGAGATCCCCGGCATGGCTCCGGCTCAAAAAATCATCATCGTGCTCGCCCTCATCGCGTTTATCGTCTTTATGGTTTATACGATCACGGGCAGTATGGGCCTGCACTAACCTGTTCGCGCCGGGCTCTATGCCCGCACGTCCGCCTCGCCCAACCCTCAACCTCTGCACCACACATCCGAAAGGTCGCCCCATGGCTTTGACCGATATCTCTCATCCCACCGACATCGCAATGCTCACCGATCTGTACGAACTCACTATGGCCCAGGGCCTGTGGGAGAGCGGCAAGGC
>USOG01000112.1 GCA_900556365.1 uncultured Collinsella sp. | reverse complement strand
GTCGACCAGTGGATGTACCACAGCCGCCTGTACGCCGTCGCCCGTTTTGTGACGATGCGCAACGACCTGGACCTGATCCAGCTCAATTCCTTCGGCTGCGGCCTGGACGCTCTGACCACCGATCAGGTGCAGGAGATTCTGGAAGCCAGCGGCAAGATCTACACCGTGCTTAAGATCGACGAGGTGTCCAACCTGGGCGCCGCGCGCATCCGCATCCGCTCGCTCATGGCAGCGCTTAAGGACCAGGAGGCCGAGCGCCTGGCCGATGCCACGGCCGCGGGCGAGGCCTACGAGCAAGGCGATGCCGCGCCGGTGGCGCCCTCCACGGATGCCCCCGCGTTCGCGAGCCGCAAGTACACGTTTGAGGCGCAGCGTGAGAGTGCTTCGACCGCGTGGCCCAAGGTGCCCTTTACCGAGCAGATGCGCGAGGAGGGCTACACCATCCTGTGCCCGCAGATGGCGCCGATTCACTTTGACCTGGTCAAAGAGGTGTTCCGCGGTGCCGGCTACAACTTGGAGCTGCTGCCCTCGACCGACCACGATGCCGTCGAGGCTGGCCTGCGCTACGTGAACAATGACATTTGCTATCCGTCGATCCTGGTGACGGGCCAGATTATGGAGGCCATCGAGAGCGGTCGGTACGACCTGTCCAAGACGGCCGTGGTTATCAGCCAGACCGGCGGCGGCTGCCGTGCCACCAACTACATCGCACTCATCCGCAAGGCCCTGCGCGAGAGCGGCCACCCCGAGATCCCGGTGATCTCGCTTTCGGCCGTGGCGCTCGGTGAGGACAACCCCGGCTTTAAGATTACGCCGGCACTGCTTAAGCAGGCAGTCTACGCAGTGCTCTTTGGTGACGTCATGATGCAGATGCTCTATCGTTGCCGCCCGTACGAGGCCACGCCCGGTGCCGCCAACGCACTCTACGAGGAGTACATGGCGCGCGCCCGCAAGCTGGCGCCTAAGTTCAACAGGCACAACTACACCAAGTTGTGCCGCGAGGCCATCCGCGCGTTCGACACCATGCCGCTTGTGGGCGAGGGTACCAAGCCGCGCGTGGGCGTGGTTGGCGAGATCCTGGTCAAGTTCCATCCCACGGCCAACAACCACGTGGTCGATGTCATTGAGCGCGAGGGCTGCGAGGCCGTGGTACCGGGCCTGCTCGACTTCTTCCTGTACTCCATGAGCAACGCCGAGCTTCAAAAAGACGAGCTGGGAAGCTCTGCCACGGCGCGCGCTAGCATGCAAGCGCTTATTAAGCTTGTGGACTGGATGCGTACGCCGGTGGAGGAAATGCTCGAGAAGTCCCGCCGCTTTGAGGCACCCGAGCGCATCGGTACCATGGCCGACAAGGCCCGTACGGTGCTATCGGTGTGCAACAACATGGGCGAGGGCTGGTTGCTCACGGCCGAGATGCTCGACCTGATCGACCACGGTGCGCCCAACATCATCTGCACGCAGCCCTTCGCGTGCCTGCCCAACCACGTAGTGGGTAAGGCCGTGATCAAGGAGCTGCGCCGCCAGCATCCCGAGAGCAACATCGTCGCGGTGGACTACGACCCCGGCGCGTCCGAGGTCAACCAGCTCAACCGCATTAAGCTCATGATCAGCGTGGCCAAGGAAAACATGCGCGCCGGCAAGGGCTTTAAGCTCGAGAAGGTGGCGCCGCTCGCGATGGACGAGGTCACCGGCCAGATGCGTGCCCACGATGGCTGCGTGAGCTGCGGCTCGGTCGACGAGAGTGCCGTGGCGTCGGTCGCTGAGCGCCTGGGACGCGGCATTAAGAAGTAACTGGCCTGCTTTGGGCTAGATATGAGACAAACGGGTGGTAGCCGTACCGGCTACCGCCCGTTTTTGCTGGACATATGTTGCGCATATGATCTTGCTGTAGCCTTCCGTGGGCTCGTATTTCTGAAGTGCGGTGAAAAACGCGAACCTCCCGAGCACACTGCCTTTTTGGCGCTCGTGACCTGCGGTTTTGTTGCTAAAAAAGTCCGTCTGGTCAGCGGAACTCGATTTTTCGCCGCACTTCCGAAAAAGCGGTCCGGCAGCGTTAAAAGGGGCCTCCAAAATCAAGAGATAATGAACAGGTGTTGCCGTTCGCCGCAAATTACCGTCCGTTTATAGAACCCACCCCCAGCGTGCAACCCTCCTTACGGTTGAATAAATACACATCTATGGAATTACGTAAGAGAGGACCGTCCCATGAGCTACAAGACCGTTTGCGTTGCCGGCGGCGGCGTGCTGGGAAGCCAGATTGCCTTTCAGGCAGCCTACTGCGGCTTTGATGTAACGATTTGGCTGCGCAGCGAGGGCAGCATCGGCCGTACCCAGCCCAAGATCGATCATGTGCGCGAGGAGTACATCGCTGCTATCGAGGGCATGGCGGACGGCACGGGCGAGTGGTGCGCCGGTATCGCCGATAGCGACCAGCCTTTCGACAAGGAGACGGCGCTCGCCGCCGTCGAGCGTGCCTACTCCACACTCAAGCTGGAGCTCGATCTCGCCAAGGCAGTGGCCGACGCCGACCTGGTCATCGAGTCTATGGCCGAGGACACCCAGGCAAAGATCGACTTCTACAAGAAGCTTGCCCCGGTTCTCCCACAAAAGACCGTCATCGTCACCAACTCTTCCACGCTGCTGCCAAGCACCTTTGCCAAGTACACCGGCCGCCCCGAGAAGTACCTGTCGCTGCACTTTGCCAACTCTATCTGGAAGAACAACATGACCGAGGTCATGGCCCAGGACCAGACCGACAAGCGCTACTTCGACGAGCTCGTCGACTTTGCCAACGATATCCGCATGCTTGCCCTGCCCGTCAACAAGGAAAAGAACGGCTACCTGCTCAATTCCATGCTGGTGCCATGGCTACTCTCGGGCCTTGACCTGTATGTCTCGGGCGTGAGTGACCCCAAGAGCATCGACCTCGCGTGGACGCGCGGCACCGGCGCTCCCAAGGGTCCGTTCCGCGTGTTCGACACGGTGGGCATCCAGACGGCCTACAACATCGTTATGCAGTATCAGAAGGTCCCGGGCCTGGTGAGCCCGCTGCTCAAAAAGATGATGATGCCCTACAACTTTAAGGCTATGGCGTCCGTCCTCAAGAAAATGCTCGACGAAGGTAAGCTGGGCGAAAGCTCGGGCGAGGGCTTCTTCAAGTACTAAAAAATGATCCCTCGGGGACGGAGGAAAACGGATCATTTTCGGCCGCCAACAGTGAGAAGATGGACCCAGAAATAGAAAGGAGTGGCAATGGGCCGGCTCGGGCTTTGAGGACAAGTTACTGCAGGCCCAGGGCGATTTTTCGCTCAACGCGGGCCAGCACAGCGTGACGTATCTGTCGAGTTCTGACACGGAAACGACCGGTCGCTACCAGGTGCTGCTGTACGACAACAACTTTGGTGCGGCCGAAAGCTATCCCAAGTTCGACTAGGGCCAGCTGGGCGCCGCGGTGGTGACCGACTACAACGAGGGCACGCATTCGTTTGGGCGCATCTTTACAGTGGACGAGACGGCGCGCACCTACGAGCTTGTGGACCAGATCGCAGTACCGTTTTCAGGTTACGTCAACAGCGCGCAGCGCGTCGGCGATTCGAATAGTATGCTCGTGGCATCGGGCCAGGCCAAGACCTTTACCGAGTGCGATCGGTACGGTCTGGCCATCACCACCTACGAGATGGAGGCCGAGAAGTACATCTATCGCGTGTACAAGTACGAGCTGTAGGGCCGCGGTTAGGTTTGACCAATGGAGTATGAAAACACGCCGTTCGCCGATGCTCCCTCCGCGAGTGGCAGCCATATGGTTTGATGTTAGATACATATAGTTGTCGCCAGCCTGCTGGCGACGTTCCCCCTGATATCGGAGGTTCCAGGTATGTTTCGTGCTCCGTTAAATAACTGTCGGTTGGGCTAACATGGGTCGCCGTGCTATTTCGATAGCCCTTGCAGTGGTCTGCCTGGCTGTGCTCCTGGGCGCTACAGGGCTGTTTGCTATAAGCCGAGAAACGTCCTATATGCAGGAATGCGCTTCCGAAGGGTTTGCCATTGATGGTTACTATCGGGATGACAAAACGAGTCGGGAAACCTTGGCTTTTCTTGAGGAGGACAACTGTCGATGGCAGCTGGTCGACCAAGACGGAATCTGCACAGACGGGCAGTTTAAGCGTACGGACGATCCCAATATCCTGGTATTAAAGAAGGAAAACGGCGAAGAATTCGGCACGGTTCACGTTGCATATATATCGCGCCGACGCAATCAAGGGCAGATTTACCTAATTAGAAATACTAAGGTGACCCGATTTTATCTTGTGAGCACCGATCCGGCGTTTACGGTGGAGTCTGGCGAGGTCGATTCGGACAGTTGATTCACGGCAATAAAAAAGCGAGCGGGGCGCGGGTGTGAACTGCACCCCGCTATTTGCTCGTGTCCGTATCGCGCCTGCGCCTCGTCATAACTTGCGTCCGTGCGAGCGCTCATCCCGCGCCGGCATCACTTCACGTCAAATTCCACGCGATCGAGCTCGGGCACGTTGAGGTCGATGAGCTTGCGGGCGATACGGCGGTCGTGTGCCCCAAGCGCCTCGCTCGTTGTCACATGGGCGACAATCTCGCGCTCGACGATGCCTTCCTCATCGCTGTCGGTGGCCGAGGTCTCGACGGCGACGGTGTAATCCTTAAAGCCTGGCAGCACCGCCGCAAGCTCGCGCGTGGTTTCGGTCACGCCGTAGCCGTCCTGCACGCCGGCCTGCGCCGAGCCAATGGAACCCGCCGTCATAACGATGCAGGGGATGGCAAAGACTACCGTGCCCACAATGATGCGGCGGCGCACCTTGCGTGATAGCTCGTCGACCTCGGCATCTTCCTCGGCAGTCACAATGCCGTCGCCGTTGAGGTCGCGCTTGAGCGGCACGCGCAATAGAAGCAGCACGGCTTCGGCAGCCAGCGCGATAAAGACCACGTTGATGCCAAACTCATAAAGCGCCGAGAGAAACAATGACCCGCTTGCGATGGCGATGCCATAGCCCGCCGCGCACAGGGGCGGCATGAGTGCGGTCGCCACAGCCACCCCGG
>USOG01000111.1 GCA_900556365.1 uncultured Collinsella sp. | reverse complement strand
GACATTAAGGGCTCGAGCGACGCGAGCATTCGCAACGTTGTGCCGGCACATATCGAGCGCATTACCGATGCCGCGCCGATCGAGGTCGTTGTCTGTAACGGCGGTACGGCAGGGCGACTCTATAAACGCTACTTGCAAGATCGGACGGGGTTGCCCGCCGTCGTCCTGCCCTCGACAAGTCCTGCCAATGCCGCCTGGCGCCTGGAGCGTCTTGTTGAGCGTTGGCACGAAGCCGTTGACTGGGCTGTTATTTAATTTAGATTTTTGCTTGAGCGTGGGCGCCCAGACGTTTCAGAACGCCTCGCCAGATCGGCGCGGGCACGGCTGGCTCGGCGCAAACCACGCCGTCGGCGTCGACGTTGGCGGCATTGCCGCCGCCAAGTCGCTGTGCATGCTTGACGGAGCAGCCCATGCGCACAGCGCCCACAAGCTTATCCATCGCTTCCGAAAATGGTCGGCGCAAGAGGCCCATGCGCGGAGAGCGACGAAGCGCCGCAATGCCGCTGCCGGCGCAGATGGCAACGCCGCCACACCACAATTGGCCATAGCGCTCACATGCCTTGCGCAGGCGAACGGCGGTCCCACGCGCCCGCTCAGTGCCCCCTTGTGCGGCTCGAATCGCGGCATAGACGCGCGTTCCCGTACCGCCAAAGCGCTCAAGCGCCTGCTCGATGGCTGTCAACGTCTCATCGTCAGCCACATCTTCAATGGCCAGCACGATGCCATCGGCAACGCTGACGGCGTCATTTGCCTTCAAGTCGACCGGGCGGGGGAGTGCGGTGCCGGAAAGTTGAGCATAGGCGGCGATGGCATCCTGCAGGTCCCAGAGCAAAAAATCAAGATCGGCGCTATTGGGAATGCTGATATACGCGATGGTTTGCAACGTTTTTGGTACATCGCCGCATGCGGTCGTCTCCATGCCATCTCCTTTCCGGCTCGTTTCCGTTTAGGTTACACCGTCTGGTGGCGCCCCGCCGCGCTATCCTAGTGCAACCCTTACGAAAGGAACGCCATGCGACTGCCCATGAATACCTCGCTTGCCACGCTCAAGCCCTCCGGTATCCGCCGAATCAACGCGCTCGCCGCCCAGCACCCGGGGTGCATCGCGCTTGCGCTTGGCGAGCCCGATTTTCCCACGCCCGATGTGATTAGCGCCGAGGTGACCGCCGCACTGGACCGCGGTGACACGCACTATCCGCCCAACAACGGTCGCCCCGCCCTGCGCGAGACGCTGTCCGCATATATGGGCGACGCGGGCCTTACGTATTCGGCCGACGAGGTCATCCTGACCGATGGTGCGACCGAGGCCCTGTCGGCTACGTTTATGGCCATGCTCAACCCCGGCGACGAGGTTATTATTCCCACGCCTGCCTTTGGCCTGTACGAGAGCATCGTCGTGGCCAACCACGCCAAAGCAGTCTTTTTGGATACGGAGCCTGCGCAATTTCAGATTGATGAGGAAGCGCTTCGTGCCTGCGTGACACCGGCGACCAAGGCCATCGTCATCTGCTCGCCCAACAATCCTACGGGCTGTATCCTCAACGCGGCATCGCTCGACGCCGTGGCACACGTGGCGGAGCAGGCGGGCATCTACGTGGTCTGCGACGACGTGTACAACCGTCTGGTCTATGTGGATGGCTACGAGCGCTTTGCCCAGCGCCACCCGGAGCTGCGTGAGCAGACGGTAGTCATCGAGAGCTTCTCCAAGCCCTGGGCTATGACCGGCTGGCGCCTGGGCTGGCTCGCAGCGGCGGCACCCGTCATCGCCGAGATCGCAAAGGCCCACCAATACTTAGTATCGAGCGCCGTTTCATTTGAGATGGACGCTGCAGCTCGAGCCCTCACCGTCGACCCAACCCCCATGCTCAAAGTCTACCGAGCCCGCCGCGAACGCGTACTCGTAGCCTTAGACGCCATGGGCCTCGACGTAGTAGAGCCCGCAGGAGCCTTCTACACTTTCCCGAGCATCAAAAAGTTCGGCCTAACAAGCGAAGACTTCTGCATCAAAGCCATCAAAGAGGCAAACGTAGCCCTAGTCCCCGGAAACTGCTTCGGAACCGAAGGCCACATCCGCCTAAGCTATTGCGTCTCCGACGAAAACCTGGACGAAGGCCTCCACCGCCTGTCCACCTTCATTTCGACCTTGTAGTCCTCAGGGACGCAACACATCAGCCCACCGACATAAGGGTTATGCGTGGGGCGCGCCGGCCAACGGCAACCCTGGCTGCCCCAAAGTCAACACAGGTCGCGCCGCCAAAGGCCAGGCGCAAGCTTTTCGTAGATTCCGCACGAGCCGAAGAGCACTAAATGTGCTCTTCGTGCGAGCCCAGGACCTGACCGAGCGAAAAGCTTGCGCCTGGCCTTTGGCGGCGCGACCGAGATGGTGGAATTGTGTGCAGCCAGGGTTGCCGTTGACCGACGCCGGGGTCCCCGCCATAATACTTTCGGTTCACGCACGAATCCGCTGCCAGAGACAGCCGGTGCAAACGGGCATCGCCCGCGAGCTTAATGGGACATCCCGCCAGCCGAGGTGGTCGAGTAGATATGTCTTCTCGCCCCCGTCGCTCATGCAGCGCGGGGGCTTTCTTTTTGGACATGCCCCCGTCACGTCCTTGTGGCGGACCGTGCCCGGAAAGAATTCGAGGAGGTGTAATTCATGCCCCAGCAGTACAAAATCGACAAGGTTGCAGAGATCGAGTCCCGTATCGCCGAGAACGCCGGTCTGTTCGTCGTCAACTACAACGGTCTGACGGTTAAGCAGGCTCAGGAGCTGCGTCATCAGCTTCGCGAGTGCGGCGCCGAGATGAAGGTCTACAAGAACAACCTGGTCAAGATCGCCCTCAAGAACCAGGAGCAGCCCGAGATCGACGAGATCCTCGCCGGCCCCGTCGCTTATGTGTTCTACGAGTCCGAGCCGGTCGAGGCCGCTAAGGCCCTTAAGGACTTCTCCGCTAAGTCCAAGGGCGTCCTTGAGATCAAGGGCGGTATCTCCGACGGCAAGGCCGTTTCCGCTGATGATGTTAAGGCTATCGCCGAGCTGCCCACCAAGGATCAGCTTCTCGGCCAGATCGCCGGTCTCATCTCCGGTTTCGCTCGCGACATCGCTGTCTGCGTCAACGGCGTTTCCTCTGGTCTCGCTCGTTCGATCCAGCAGGTCTCCGAGCAGAAGGCAGCCTAGTCGCTGTTTTCACCCGCGGCGGCAACGCCGCACCCCTGGCGCATTCGCGCCGTGTTTTAACTGATCTCCGTGCACAGACACGGAAACCGAAAGGACTTAGAAATGGCTAAGCTTACCACCGATGAGATCATCGATGCTCTTAAGGAAATGACCCTTCTCGAGGCTTCCGAGCTCGTCAAGGCTATCGAGGACACCTTCGGCGTTTCCGCCGCTGCTCCTGCCGCTGTTGTCGCCGCTCCCGCTGCTGGCGCTGCTGAGGCCGAGGAGAAGACCGAGTTTGACGTCGTGCTCGAGGGCTTCGGCGACAACAAGATCCAGGTCATCAAGGCCGTCCGTGAGCTCACCAACCTTGGTCTGAAGGAGGCCAAGGAGGTCGTCGAGGGCGCTCCCAAGGCTGTTCTCGAGGGTGCCAAGAAGGAGGACGCCGAGGCTGCCAAGGAGAAGCTCGAGGCTGCTGGCGCTGCTGTCACCCTCAAGTAATCAGGCTTTCTCGCCAGATTTCTTTGCAGACGGGGTTCGCATTGCGAGCCCCGTCTTTTTTGTTTTTCGGTCCCTCGACATCGGTTGCTCAAGCTGCCATGTTCTGTGATTTGCGTCGTATCGGGCGCCCTGCCGTTGGGCAATAAAATTGCACCATTCGAGCAATAATTTGCGTTGACCTGCTGAAGAATTGTCTCTGCCTTGTAGCGACATATAGTTCCAGCGGTAAGATGCTTGTGTATCGCAATTTGGTCTGCGGCTGTGTGCCGCACGCATGGGGCGCTTTTGCGCCTGCGAAAGGATCTTTGAATAACATGAAGGCAATCATCCCCGCCGCCGGTCTTGGCACGCGTTTTCTGCCTGGCACCAAGTGCACGCCCAAAGAGATGCTGCCGGTGCTCGACAAGCCCGTCATTCAGTACGTCGTCGAGGAGGCGCTCGACCCCGAGGAAGTCGACGACGCCATCATCGTTACTTCTCCCGGTAAGCCCGAGCTGCTGAACTACTTCCAGCCCGATCGCTCGCTCGAGAACCTGCTGCGCGAGCGCGGCAAGAACGCCTATGCCGATGCCGTCGCCCACGCTGGCGGTATGCCGGTCGACTTCCGTTATCAGTACGAGCCCAAGGGCCTCGGCCATGCTATCCGCTCTGCTGCCGACGCCGTGGCAGGGGAGAACTTCCTAGTTCTTCTGGGTGACTACGTTGTGCCTAATCGCGACATCTGCGACAAGATGCTCGCCGTTTCCAAGGAGCACGGTGGAGCTTCGGTTATCGCCGTCGCTGCTTGCTCGCCCGAGGAAGTCAGCCGCTACGGCGTTATCGCCGGCGAGCGCGTCGGTTCGCTCGAGGGCGCCGAGGACGTTGCCGATGCAGAGCCGGGCGCCGTCTGGCGTATCGGCGGTCTGGTCGAGAAGCCCGCTCCCGAGGCGGCTCCGTCTAACCTGTACATCGTCGGTCGCTACCTGCTGAGCCCGCTGGTCATGGACCTGCTGGCAGATCAGCAGGCCGGCAAGGGCGGCGAGATCCAGCTCACCGACGCCATGGCCCGTTCGCTCGACCGTGAGGCCATGTATGCCGTCGTCATCGACCCGCTGTCGGGCTACGATACCGGCACTCCCTCTGGCTGGATGGCCACCAACGCCCTCATGGCTGCAAGCGATCCCCGCTTTGCCGATGCCTTCTGGGACGCCATCGACGAGCGCGGTGGATTGATGCGCAAGTAAGCCTTCGGACATCGACATTTACGGGCGCGGGCCTCGGTTCGCGCCCGTTTTTTATAAGAGCTGCGATTGCCGGCTCTCTGTTCACAGAAAATATATGAACAGATGTTCGATACACATACATCTACCTGCGTGTTTTCTGTCGAATAACTTTGCTACTCCAAAAACTCAATCGCGTCAAGGCTTTTCTTGCCCAACGGTCGGTACCTGATAAACTATTAGGTT
>USOG01000110.1 GCA_900556365.1 uncultured Collinsella sp. | reverse complement strand
CTTAAGGCCACGCTTGCCCAGAACCACCTGATACGGGAAGCCCATGAGGTCGTTGTCGGCAAACTTAAAGCCAGGACGCTCATCGCGATCGTCGACGACGACCTCGATACCCTCGGCACACAGGCCATCAACAATCTGCTCGCAGACGGTAGCGCACTCTTCCTTCTTGGGATCGAGCGGAATCACCGCGACCTCGTACGGGGCAACGGAGACCGGCCAGACGATACCGTGCTCGTCGTTGTGCTGCTCCACGACGGCAGCGAGCGAGCGGGACACGCCCACGCCGTAACAACCCATGATGAGCGGCTTCTCCTTGCCATCCTCGTCCATAAAGGTGGCACCCATGGCCTCGGAATACTTGGTGCCAAGCTGGAAGACCTGGGAAACCTCGATGCCGCGAGCAGCAGAGAGCGGCTTGCCGCAGTGCGGGCAGGGATCGCCGGCAACGACGGTTACCAGGTCGGCCCACTCGTCGACGGTAAAGTCGCGCTCGGGGCAGGCACCGGTAAAGTGATAGTCGACCTCGTTGGCGCCACAGGCCCACTGCTTGGACTCGCGCAGGCTCTCATCGCAGACCAGACGAATACCCACGGGCAGGTTAACCGGTCCGATAAAGCCCTTATGCAGACCGTAAGTCTGGAGCTCCTCGTCGGTCATCATGCGATAGCCCTTGCCAAAGACGTGCTCGGCCTTGCAGTCGTTGAGCTCGTGATCGCCCGGAACGATAGCCACAACAGGCTTACCCTCGGCGTCAATGAGCGCCAGCGACTTTCGCGTACCGTTCTCGGGGAAACCGAAGAACTTGGCGACGGCCTCAATGGTGCCCATGCCCGGAGTCTCGACCTTGGTGAGCGTACCGTCGCCGGGGCCCTCGGTCACGACGACCTTGGTGCTTGCCGCCTCGTCATCGGCAGCAAAGCCGCAATCATCACAGTAGACCAGCGAAGCCTCGCCGGCCTCGGCCAGCGCCATGTACTCGACGGAGGTGTCGCCACCGATCTCGCCGGAATCGGCGACGACGGGCAGAGCCTTGATATAGCAGCGCTCGCAGATATTGGCGTACGCCTGCTTCATCTTGTCGTACTCCTCCTGCAGGCTCTCCTGCGTGGCGGAGAAGCTGTAGGCGTCCTTCATGATGAACTCGCGACCGCGCATCAGGCCAAAGCGGGGACGGAACTCATCGCGGAACTTGTCCTGGATGTGATAGAGATTCACCGGCAGCTGCTTGTAGGAACGCAGTTCGTTGCGCACCAAGGCGGTCACGGTCTCCTCGTGCGTGGGGCCCAGCACAAACTCGCGGCCGTGGCGGTCATCAAAGCGCACGAGCTCCTTGCCATAGGCATCGATACGGCCGGACTCGCGCCACAGCTCGGCATCGACCATGATAGGCATCATGAGCTCCTGGGCGCCGGCAGCGTCCATCTCGTCGCGCACGATGTTCTCGATCTTGCGAATCGAGCGCCACGCGAGCGGCAGATAGGAATAGAGACCGGCGGCCTCCTTGCGGATCATGCCGGCACGGAGCAGCAGGCGATGGCTCGCAAGTTCGGCGTCGGCCGGATCCTCTTTGAGCGTCGGAGCATACAGCTTAGACATATACATTGCTCGAGTCATTTATTTCTCCTCAATAAGCTTGTCGACCTCGGCCATAAGCGCATCGACAATTTGGTCCTCAGCTACTTTACCAATGATCTGGCCGTGCGAAAAGAGCAAGGCCTGACCACGTCCGCAAGCAACGCCCAGGTCGGCATCGGAAGCCTCGCCGGGGCCATTAACGGCACATCCCATAACGGCGATGGAAAGCGGAGCGGTATAGTTCTTAAGCCGCTCGGTTACTTCCTCGGCAATGGGAATAAGGTTAACCTGGCAGCGGGCGCATGTGGGGCACGAGACAATCTCGGGGCCACGGCGACGCAGGCCCAACGACTGCAGAATACCCCAGGCAACCGGCGGCTCCTCGACCGGATCGGCCGTGAGCGACACACGCATGGTGTCGCCGATGCCCTCGGAAAGCAAAATACCCAAGCCTACAGAGCTCTTGATGGTGCCCTGGAGCTTGGTCCCCGCCTCCGTCACGCCCAGGTGAAGCGGAACGTGGGGAATCTCACGTGACAGGGCTCGATAAGTATCGAGCGTCGTTTGCACGCTATGGGCCTTGGCCGAAAGCACAATGTTCGTAAAGCCGCGGTCCTCAAAGTGCTTGACGAAGCGCTCGCTCGACATCACGAGTTTCTCGGGCTGCGTAAGCCCATCGCGCTCGGCGATATCCTGCTCAAGCGAGCCCGCGTTCACGCCAATGCGAATCGCGCACCCAGCGGCGCCCGCGGCATCGATCACGGCATCGACCTTGGCCCAATCGCCGATGTTGCCGGGATTGATACGCAGCTTGGCGGCACCGGCCTCAACGGCGCCAATGGCGAGCTTATGGTTAAAGTGGATATCAGCGACAATCGGCACCGGAGACTCGGCACAGATGGTGCGGAAACCCTCAAGCGCGGCCTCGGTGGGCACGCTCACACGCACGATATCGCAGCCAGCCTGCGCCAACGCGCACACTTGCGCAAGCGTTGCCTGGGCATCAGCGGTATCGGTGCAGGTCATGGATTGGACCACCACCGGCGCGCCGCCACCGATCTGCACACCGCCCACATGCACGGGGCGCGTCAACTCGCGAGGCAAAGGATGGGATAAAGACAATCCAAACACTCCCCTACAGAATAAATCGAAGGATGTCGGAACGAAGCATATAGACAAACAGCAGCGCAAAGAGCGCGATGCCCACATAGCTCACAATCGTCTGGACCTTGAGCGGAAGCTCGCGGCCCGCAATCTTTTGAATGATCTCGATGACCAGCTTGCCGCCATCGAGTGGTGGGATGGGCAGCAGGTTCATAAAGCCAAGCGAGAACGAAATGAGCGCGGCAAACGACAGGAACGTTGCGGGGCCGGCAGCAGCAGCCTGTGAGGACATAACGCTAATACCCACGATCGAAGAAGACTGATCGAGAATCTCCATCGTATGCTGCGGCTGGAGTAGGCGCATCACGCCATCCGCCGTCTGTACAACATAGGAGAATGACAGACGCGCCGAGGTGATCGGGTCTAAACGGACCACCTGCGTAGAGGCATACACACCTAGGCGCTCGTCCTCTTTGAGCGCAACCGTGGTCGAATGCTGCTTGCCGTCACGCTCGTACTCGATGGCGATATCGTCCTTACCGGCGGCCTTGCCGATGGCATCGTAGACATCCATCCAAGTAGAACATGAGACACCGTCAACCGAAAGGATCGCATCACCGGCCTCGATACCCGCCTTGGCGGCAATAGACCCCTCGTCAACCTGACCGATCACGTTGGTATCCATCGGCACGGTGACACCCGCAATGGAATAGATGCTCATAAGGAGCAAAAAACCCGTCAGGATATTGACGAGAATGCCCGCGAGCAGCATAAAGGCACGCTTGAGAAAGCCCTGGCCAAGATAAGTGTGCAAGCGCTCTTGCGCCAAGAAATCAGCCTCGCCGTACGGCGGCTCCCACACATCGCCCTCGGCAGTCGCATGCTCTCGATCGAACCGGCGGCCGTCAAAGGTGGTGTAACCCGCAGCGTCTCGAGGCAGTGTCTGATACTTGGTGGGATAGTAGCTCGGTGAGGGCTTCTCCCCTTCCTCATACCAAGGTGCGATGGAGCCCCAGCCCAGCAACAGAGCACAAGCCTCGAGCACAACCTCCTCGGATAGCTCGAGCTCGGCGGCAAGGTCGGCCACGGTCACGCGACCATGACGATAGATAGCCGCGAGCACGCGATCGGCGCACGAGACGTCGGTCGGATCCATACCGCAGATGGCAGCGTAGCCACCCAGCAGCAGCGGGGTCACGCCAAACTTGGTTCCAATGCGACGTGACGTGTAATGGATGTCAAAGCGACACGGCAGGCCCAAAAAGAACTCGGTCACACGGACGCCGCAGGCACGCGCCGCCAAAAAGTGGCCGCCCTCGTGCAAAAACACAAGGACGGAAAGCATCAGCAGGCCCCAAAAGACCGATGAGAGAACGCTCAGAACAGTATCCATAAAACGAAAAAGCAATCCTTATGGGTTAGGAACGGGTTGCGGCGAGCACCTGCGCAGCCTTTTCACGCGCCCATGCATCGATGTCGCGAAGCTGCTCAAACGAATCGACCGCCTGCATATCGTGGGAATCCATGCAGGATTCCACAATGCGATCGATATCGGTAAAGCTGCAGCCATCGTGCAGGAAGGCATCGACGGCGACCTCGTTGGCGGCATTGAGCACGCACGGCATGGTGCCACCCGTCTTGCCGGCACGTTCGGCCAGTGCCAGACAGCGGAAGGTATCCATGTCGGCAGCATCAAACGTGAGCTGCCCCAGCTCGCGGAAATCGATACGAGGCGCCGGGGTATCCCAACGCTCGGGATACGAGAACGCGAACTGGATGGGAATACGCATGTCGGAAGCACCGAGATGCGCCATCACGGAGCCGTCGGCGAACTCGACCATAGAGTGAATCTTGGACTGACGCTGCACGACCACGTTAATGAAATCGAGGCCGCAGTTAAACAGATGCATGGCCTCAATTCGCTCCAGGCCCTTGTTCATGAGGGTGGCGGAGTCGATGGTGATCTTGGCGCCCATGGCCCACGTGGGATGTGCGAGGGCATCGGCACGCGTCACGCGATTGAGCTCGTCGCGCGTGCGGCCAAAGAACGGACCGCCCGAGCAGGTGAGCCAAATACAATGAGCCTCGCGCGGGTCCTCCCCCAGATAGCACTGGTAGATGGCGGAGTGCTCAGAGTCGACTGGAATAAGCTGGCCCGGTTGTGCCAACGGCATAAGCAAGTCGCCACCGACGACGAGGGACTCCTTGTTGGCAAGGGCAAGGCGCTTATTAGAGGTCAAGGCCGCATGGCTCGCCTCGAGACCGGCGGCGCCCACAATAGCAACGAGCACGCAGTCGACATCGTCGCGACGCGCGAGCTCGCAAACCGCCTGCGCGCCAACGCCGAGCTTCGTTCCCTCGGGCAACTCCTGCAGCACGGCGTCATCGCCGTGAGCGACATCGGCCACGGCAACCGCCGGAACCGAGAACTCGCGGGCAGCGGCAACGAGCTCAGAGGTGCTGGAATTAACGGACAGCGCCGTCACCTGCAGGCGATCAGCA
>USOG01000109.1 GCA_900556365.1 uncultured Collinsella sp. | reverse complement strand
CACCGAAGGTAATCCCAACACAGCCGCAATGCACGTACGTCATCCATTATGCTGGAAACTGATGGCTTTACCAGAGTTTTTATCATTATTTGAACAATTTAGCAGGCAGAACCGCTGATGAAACGGTTTATCAATGTGAACGTCTTTTGGATGGAACGCGGTCGCCCCTACGCGCTAATGTCCTTGAATCCCTCGCCGAAGGCTTCCGTAACGTCAGCGACCGTCACAATGGCGTGAGGATCGCGCTCGCGCACGATCGTCTTGAGGGTATTGAGCTCTCGACGGCTCACGATGACCATAATCACCGGCTTCTCGGCACCCGAATACATGCCAGTCGCCTTAAACTTGGTACAACCACGACCCAGGCCATACATGATATCGGCAGCAATATCAGGGAACTTGTCCGAGATGATGAGTACCATACGGCGTTTGTTGCCACCATCGACCACGGCATCGATCACGTAGCCGCTAATGACCATCGAAAGGCCTGCATATAGCGCGTTTTCGATTGAAAAGACCGGAGCCGACAGCGCGCACACGGCAACATCGATCGCCATGACGGTCGAGCCCACCGGCAGCGAGGTGTTACGCGAGATGATTTGGCCAATCGTGTCCGAGCCGCCGGTGTTGGCGCCGGCGCGCAACACCATGCCGTAACCGATGCCCGTAATAATGCCGCCCCACATAGCGGGAAGCATCAGGTCCGCATCCGCCAGAGGTGCTACAAACGGGGCGAACAGATCGGTAAAGAAGCCCAGCAGCACAAAGCCCGTCGCGGTCTGCACCACGTAGAACATGCCGCCCTCGCGCATAACGACCAACAACAGCAAGGCGTTCATCACGATCGTCTGAATACCAACGGGAAGCGACACGCCTCGCGCCGCGCCGACCGCTTGGATAATAGTCGCAAGGCCCGTAACGCCACCGGCGGCAAGACCGTTGGGAATCAAAAACAGGTCGGTCGCGATGGCGGCCAAGGCACACCCCAACATGATCTGGGGCAGATCGTGAAAGAAGTTCATCGAAAGAATGCGCTTGATGTCCAGACGATATGCCATGCTGCCTCCCTCAAAAAAGCGCACCCCATCGGATGCGCTTTGAACTTCTTCTTGTATTCGATTTTACCGATTCGCCGGACAAAAACCACCCCTGCGCAGGGTTTGCTCTGGATACAAACCCGTCCAACCGTTGGGCTTAGCATCGGCTTGAACCGCCCGATGTTTTAGACCTCCGAGCCTTCTACATCGGCGTTGCCGGTGGCCCAGCGATGGTAGCCAATTACAAACGGATCCAGGTCGCCATCGTCAAGAACTGCCTCAACGTTGCTGGTCTCAACGCCCGTGCGTAGGTCCTTAACCATCTGATACGGGTAGAGCACGTAGCTGCGGATCTGGTTGCCAAAACCGATCGTGGTCTTGGGCCCGCGAATCTCATCAAGCGCCTCGGCGCGCTTCTCGAGCTCAATCTCGTACAGGCGAGCCTTGAGGATCTGCATGCACGCGGCCTTGTTCTGAATCTGGCTGCGCTCGTTTTGGCAGGTAACCACAATGCCGCTGGGGAAATGCGTCACGCGCACGGCGGAGTCGGTGGTGTTTACGCCCTGACCGCCCGGGCCGCTCGCGTGGTACACGTCCACGCGGATATCGTCGGGACTGATCTCGATGTCGATATCATCGGGTAGCACGGGGATGACCTCGACGCCGGCAAACGTGGTCTGGCGGCGCTTCTTGTCGTCGGTGGGGCTAATGCGAACCAAGCGGTGGACGCCGGCCTCGGCGCGCAGCATACCAAATGCGTCCTTGCCCTCGACGGTAAAGGTCGCGCGATCGATGCCGATGACCTCGGCCGCGGGACAGTCGTTGATGGTGACCTTCCAGCCGCGACGCTGGCAGTACTTCATGTACATCTTAAAGAGCATGAAGGTCCAGTCCTGGGCCTCCAGACCACCCTGTCCGGGCTTGATGGTCACAATAGCATCGCCGTGATCGAACTCACCGGTAAACCAGCTCGAAAGCTCAAGCTCGTCGATAGCGCGGGCCAGGCGTTCTGCCGTAGCGGCAGCCTCCTCGCGCAACGCGGCGGCGTCGGGGTCATCCCCCATCTCTTCGGCAAGCTCCAGCGCGGCGCGGGCATCGGAAAGCTCGCCGCGCGCGGTGTCCACGGCAGCGATATCTTCCTTGGTGCGAGCGATCTCCTCCATGGTGGCACGAGCGGCGTCGGCGTCATCCCAAAAGCCGGGGGCCACGCTTTTGGCCTCGAGCTCGGTCACGCGGGTACGCTTCTCGTCCAAGTGGAGATACGACTCGACCTCGCCGAGCCGGTCCGCAAACGCGTCCAGCTCGGCGGGCGTTACCTCTAAAGCCTCAGCCATTAACGATTCCTGCCGTGGCAGTACTTAAACTTCTTGCCGCTACCGCAGGGGCACGGGTCGTTGCGGCCCACGTTGACGTACGGATCGTCGCTCTCGGACTTGCGATAAGTGGTCACCTTGCCACCGTTGTTGACGGCAGCCGGTCCGCCTTGGACAGCCGTGCGGGCCTGCACCTGCGCCTGCTTGCGCAGCACCGAGTCGCCGTTATCACCATCGACCTCGGCAGGACCGGAGAAGCGCGCGCCCTCGAGCGCGGGCTCCTCCTTGTGCTCCACGGCACGCGGGGCAGCCTTGATCTCGATGCGCAGAACCGTGCGCAGGTAATCCTCATACATGGTATCGACGAGTATCTGGAACGCGCCGTAGGCCTCGGTCTTGTACTCAACCAGCGGGTCGCGCTGGCCAAAGCCGCGCAGGCCGATGCCGGTCTTGAGGTAGTCCATCTCCTGCAGGTAGTTCATCCAGCGGGTATCGATGACGCGCAGCATGACCTGGGTGTTGAGCTCGCGCATCAGGTCCTCGCCCAAGCGCTCGGCCTTCATGTTGTAGCACTTCTCTACGTAAGCCAGGACATCGGCAGCCAGGGCCTCATAATCCTCGTCGGGGAACTTCGGCGTATCGATGTGGCCGGTGAGCTCCACAACCCACTTGCGCAGGCCCTCCAGGTCGCGCTCGCCATCGTGACTGTCCTTGGTGCAGAACTCCTGCACGCAGCGGTACACGGTGTCGTGCATGACCTCGGTGATGTGGTCGGTCAGGTCCTTGCCGTCCAGAATCTTATTGCGCTCGGCGTAGATGACCTGGCGCTGCTTGTTCATGACGTCGTCGTACTCAAGGACGCTCTTACGCATGGAGAAGTTGATGCTCTCGACCTTGTGCTGGGCGCTCTCGACGGCCTTGGAGATGATCTTGTGCTGGATGGGCATGTCGTCGCCCATGTCGGCCGTGACCATCATCTTGGAGACGCGGTCCATCTTGTCGCCGCCGAACAGGCGCATGAGGTCGTCCTCGAGCGACAGGTAGAACTGGGTCTCGCCTGGATCGCCCTGACGGCCGGAACGGCCGCGCAGCTGGTTGTCGATACGGCGGGACTCATGGCGCTCGGTGCCGATGACGGTCAGGCCGCCGGCGGCAAGCACGCGCTCGCGCTCGGCCTTGCAAGTCTCCTTGGCCTCGGCGTTAAACTGCTCGAGCTGCTCGGGCGTCACGTCCTCCATGGTCAGGCCCTCGTACTCCAGGCGCTCGCGCACCAGCTCGTCGGGATTGCCGCCCAGCAGGATGTCGGTACCACGACCGGCCATGTTGGTGGCGATGGTCACGGCGCCGTAGCGTCCGGCCTGGGCCACGATGTGGGCCTCGCGCTCATGGTGCTTGGCGTTGAGGACCTCGTGTGCGATGCCGCGCTTGGTAAGGGCGGCGGACAGCTTCTCGGAGCTCTCGATGGAGACGGTGCCCACCAGGACCGGCTGGCCCTTGGCGTGACGCTGCTCGACATCGTCGGCGACGGCGTTGTACTTGGCCTGAATGGTGCGGTACACCAGGTCCTCGTGGTCCACGCGCTGCACAGGCTTGTTGGAGGGGATGACCTCGACGGGTAGCTTGTAGATCTCGCGGAACTCGGCATCCTCGGTAAGTGCCGTGCCAGTCATACCGGAGAGCTTGTCATACAGACGGAAGTAGTTCTGCAGAGTGATGGTGGCCAGGGTCTGGTTCTCCTCGCGTACGAGCACGCCCTCTTTGGCCTCGATGGCCTGGTGCAGGCCCTCGGAGTAACGGCGGCCTTCCATAATGCGGCCGGTGAACTCGTCGACGATCTTGACCTCGCCGTTGGTGACCACGTACTGCTTGTCGCGGTGGAACATGTACTGGGCCTTCAGCGCCTGCTGCAGGTGGTTGACAAGCTGGCCGGAGAGATCGGCATAGATGTCATCGATACCCAGGCGGCGCTCGATCTTCTTAAGGCCGCGCTCGGTAGCGGCAATGGTGTGCTTGGCCTCGTCCATGACATAGTCGCCCGTGGGTTCAACGTCCTCGGTGGCGGTGAGCATGTCGTGCGACACGTCCTCGCCGCGCTCAAGGCCACGCACGGCACGCGCGAAGTCCTTGTAGGTACTGGCGGACTTGGTGCCAGCGCCCGAGATGATCAGCGGGGTGCGGGCCTCATCGATCAGGATGGAGTCAACCTCGTCGACGATGGCGTAGTTGTGGCCGCGCTGCACGCGCTGCTCGGGACGGGTAACCATGTTGTCGCGCAGGTAATCAAAGCCGAACTCGGAGTTGGTGCCATAGGTGACGTCGGCCTGGTAGGCCGGGCGCTTGAGCTCGAGCGGCATGTTGTTCTGGAGCAGACCGACGGTCATGCCCAGGTACTTATAGATGCGGCCCATCCACTCGGAGTCACGCTTGGCAAGGTAATCATTGACAGTAACGACGTGCACGCCCTTGCCGGCAATAGCGTTGAGATAGCCGGCCAGCGTGGAGACCAGGGTCTTACCTTCGCCGGTCTTCATCTCGGCGATGTGGCCCTCGTGCAGTGCCATGGCGCCAATGAGCTGCACGTCAAAGTGGCGCATACCCATGGTGCGCTTGGAAGCCTCACGCACGGTGGCAAAGGCCTCGGGGAGCATGTCGTCGAGCGACTCGCCGTTGGCGTAACGCTCGCGGAACTTATCGGTCTGGCCGCGGAGCTCCTCCTCGGTCATCTTCTCAAACTGGGGCTCAAGACCGTTGATTTGGTCGACGATCTTGTAGTAGCGCTTAAGGTCCTTATCGGATCCAAAGGACAGCAGCTTTGACATGAATCCCATGTG
>USOG01000108.1 GCA_900556365.1 uncultured Collinsella sp. | reverse complement strand
CTGCGCAACACGCGCTTCTCGGCCCTGCGCGCCAAGGACGCATTGTGCGACCGCTTGGCCGAAACCACGGGCCGTCGCGCCGATGTCGACGCCGCCGATCCCGATGTTCACCTGCTGCTTTCGCTGCGTCAGCGCCGCGCGAGCATCAGCCTGGACCTTTCGGGCGACCCGCTGTTCAAACGCCTGCCGCCCGCAGCGACCCGCGCCGGCGAGGGCTCGCACGTGCTGCGCCCCGACTACGCCGCCCTGGTGCTGGCGCAGGTCGGCTGGACCGCACTGTGCCAGCGCGAGTTGACGGCCGACGATTACGAGAACGAAGCCCTTCCCACGCTGATCGATGCCTCGTGCGCCGGCGGCGGCCTGTTGCTGGAAGCCGTGAACATTCTGACCGACCGCGCCCCGGGCGCCGCACGCGAGCGCTGGGGCTTTGAGGGCTGGCAGCCGCACGACGCCGCTCTGTGGGAGCAGCTGCTTGCCGAGGCGCGCGAGCGCGAGGCGGCAGCGCGCGAGCGGCAGGCGCGCATCGTGGCCGTAGACATCGACCCCGCTGCCCGCAAGACCGCCGAGCGCATGGTCAAGAGCGCCGGCTATAAGCGTTTTGTCGACTTTTGTGCCGCCAAGCCCGCCACCGTGCTGGACCATGTGGGCGCTGTCGCCGGCGCCGCCGCGGTCGCAGACACCACCGAGACTCCGCTTTCGCTCATGCACGACGCCATGACGCTGGTCGGCGAGCTGCGCCGCGCGCCCGAGCTCGCTTCGGCACCGGTCGCCGCACTCACCCGCGACGGATTGCTGGCCCGCGCGCTCCACGCCGAGCCCGAACGTTCGATCGCCATCATGCCCAACAACGAGGAGGCAACCGTCGAAGTCTGGCCTTCGCTCGACCACGCCGCCGCAGCGTTTGAGGCTGCGACCAGTGCGGATGCCAAGGCCGAGGTTGCGGATGCCAACGAAGCCAACGGCGAAGCCGCCGCTTCCTCCATGCCCGAACCTGCCGCCACGCTCGACTTGGGCGACGGCAAGCCGCTGCCCGTGCTCATCCCCGAGTCCGAGCAGTTCGCCAACCGCCTGCGCAAGAACGCCCGTCTGCGTCGCAAGTGGGCCAAGCGCGAGGGCGTGAGCTGCTACCGTGTCTACGATGCCGACCTACCCGACTACTCCGCCGCCATCGACCTGTACGAGGGCTGCCCGCAGACGCCGGGCCGCTGGCTCGTCATCGCCGAATACGCCGCGCCCAAGACCATCGACCCCGCACTGGCCCAGGCCCGCATGCTCGACATCTTGGCCATCGCGCCGCGCATCCTAGATGTTCCCGCCGAGCATGTGCACGCCAAGGCGCGCATGCGTTCGCGCGGCGGCTCGCAGTACGGCAAGCAGGGCGCCGGCAAGGGCGGCCCGGGCGAGCGCGCCAATATCGCACGCCGTCGCCTGCCGCTCATCGAAGAAGGCGGCCTTACCTTTGCCGTCAACTTTGACGACTACCTGGACGTCGGCATCTTCTTGGATCACCGCGTCACCCGCAACCTGGTGCGCGAGCACGCCAAACAGGCGCGCCGCTTCCTCAACCTGTTCGCCTATACCGGCACCGCCACCTGCTATGCGGCAGACGGCGGCGTCGAGGAGACCGTGACGGTCGACCTTTCCAACACCTACCTGGACTGGGCCGAGCGCAATATGCGCCAGAACGGCTTTGTTGGTCCGCAGCATCATTTTGTGCGCGACGACGTGCTCGCCTGGATTCGCGACCAGCGCCAGACGCGCAACCGCTGGGACCTGATCTTTGTCGACCCGCCCACGTTCTCGAACTCGTCCAAGATGGGCCGCCGCACCTGGGATGTCCAGCGCGACCATGTTGAGCTTTTGGCCGGCGTATCGCGCCTGCTCGCACAGGGCGGCCACGCCATCTTTAGCTGCAACCTGCGTGGCTTCCGCCCCGAGACGCGCAAGCTCGCACGCGCGGGCGTCGTGCTGGAGGACATTACGGCGCAGACCATCCCCGAGGATTTCGCGCGCAACCAGAAGGTGCACCACTGCTATATCGTGCGCCGCCTGCCCATTGAGGACGCCATGGCCGAGATCGGCTTTAGCGCCGAGGAGATTGCCGAGCGTGTCGAGGAGCTGCGCAACCCCGAGGCCCGCAAGCCTCGCGCGGCAGTGCCTGGCCATGTGCACGCCGGCGACGGCAAGCCGCACGTCACCGGCAGCCCCTCCCCCGCCGGCAAGCCCAAAAAGAAGAAGTTCTACGCCAGCAAGCCCAAAGGCAAATAACAAAGTTGCGGTGGAATACGGACTGTTTTGCCTGGAATTAGGCAAATTTAGACCGTATTTCACCGCAACTCATAGTGGGATGGTGGTTGGCGATCTAGCCTTGGGTGACCAGGCGATAGCCGATACCCACGTGCGTCTGGATATAGCGCGGGTGCGCGGGGTCGGACTCAATCTTCTTGCGCAGCGTGCCCATAAAGACGCGCAGGCTCGCCAGGTCGCTCTTAGTTGCCGTGCCCCAAATCTCGTGCAGGATAAACTGGTGCGTCAGTACCTTGTCGGCGTTGTGTGCCAGCAGGCACAGGAGCTTATACTCGATCGGCGTCAGATGCAGTTCCTCGCCATCCATCGTGGCGATGCCGGCATCAAAATCGATATGCAGCTCACCGGTATCGAACGAGCCCTCGGAGGCAACACCGCCCGTTTGCGCATACGAAAGGCGCCTGAGCGTCGTGCGAATACGCGCGAGCAGCTCCTCGACCGAAAACGGCTTGGTCAGATAGTCGTCGGCACCGGCATCGAGCGCGCGGATTTTGTCCGCATCCTCGCTGCGCGCCGAGACCACGATAATCGGCATGCCCGACCATGCGCGCACCGACTCCACCACCTTGACGCCGTCCATATCGGGCAGGCCCAGATCGAGCAGCACAATGCTCGGCGCCTGCGACGAGGCGGCGGCGATGGCGGCATGGGCGGTCTCCACGGCCATATGGCGCAAGCCGTGCGTCTCGAGCGCGGCAACGATAAGGTTGCGGACAGCGGGATCGTCCTCAACGACCAAGATGAGCGGTTTTACGGCAGAGTTCGGCACAGCGCTACTCCTTATCAAACGAAACATCGGCGGCGGGAAGCTCAATCGTAAAGACCGAGCCGTGCGGGTCCGCCGCGGCAACCTCTATGCTACCGCCATGTGCCAGCGCAATGGAGCGGCAGAGCGAAAGTCCCAGGCCCACGCTGCGGCGGCTGTCGGCCAAACCGTGGTTGGCGGTATAGAACGACTCAAAGATGCGCTCGCGATCCTCGGGCGCAATACCCGGACCGTCATCGGCAACCGAGCACGCCACGCGTCCATCGTCGACGCTAATCGAAATCATGATATGCGAGCCCGCGGGCGTATAGGTGATGGCGTTGTTCACCAGATTGACCACCAGCTGCACCATCAGGCGCGCGTCTACATTGACGAGCGCCGGTTCATCGCACGCCACAACCTTAAGGTCGTGCTCGCGCACGGCAGGGTTCACGTGACGCAGCGCCTCCTCGACGATATCGTCCATGAGCTCGAGCGTGGTCGACAGGCGCATGCCGCCGCCCTCGAGCTTGGTGATGGCGAGCAGGTTCTCGACGGTGGCGTTGAGCCATTGCGCATCCGAGCGAATGGACAGGAGCAGGCCGCGGCGCGTCTGGGCGTCGAGCACGGCGGTGCCGGTCGAGCCCTGGTCGAGCAGCACGTCGGCATTGCCCGAAATACTGGTGAGCGGCGTGCGCAGATCGTGCGAGATGGAACGAAGCAGGTTGGCGCGCAGCTGTTCGTTTTTGGCGAGTACCGCCGCCTCCTCGCGGGCTTCCATGGCGCGAGCGCGATCGAGCGCCAGCTCGCCTTCGCTCACGATGGCATCGGCAAGTGTCCGTTCCTCATGCGTCAGTACGTCGGGCTCGGCAACGATAGCCAGCACGCCCACCACCGAGGCGGGGTCGCCCGAGCGCGCGAAGCCGTCGCCTGTGCGAACCGTCAGGTAGATGCCATAAAACGCCGAGCCGCCAAACGTGGCGTCGAGCGGCGTTCCCACATAGGCGGACGCCGAGAGCCGCGGCGGCATCTGCGGCGCCAGCTCGTGCACCGGCGCGGCATCGCCCACGACCGTATACGTCGCACGCGGCAGCAGGTCATCGCCCTCGGCGTCGGCGCTGTACCACACGACCGGACAGCCCGAAAGACGCGCCAGCTGGGTTGCCGTGGCATGGACAATCTGCTGCTCGTCGGCGCAGCGCTGCAGCATGCGGTTGGTCTCGAGCACCATATGCGTGCGGCGGTCGCTAGCAGCGGCCTGCGCCAGGGCACGGCGCAGGGCCAAGGCAATCGAGCTCGACACGAGCGAAACCACAAACATGATGAAGAACATGCCGGGATAGCCGCGGTCGATAAGCGACAGCGAGTAGCGCGGGTCGACAAACAAGAAGTTGTAGAGCGCCACGGCGGCAGCCGAGCTCAGCAAGCAATACAGGCGACTCCAGGTAAAGAATGCGCACAGCTGAACGGCGAACACATAGACGATCATGATGCTCGGCGCGAGACCCGGATGGTCGAGCAGCGCGCCCACAATCGTCGCCGCGACCAGCAGCCCCACTGATACGCAGGCGTCATACAGAGGAGTGCGGCGCGTCAGCGTTGTGCGCCGCCACCAAAAGCTATCGGCAATATCGCCGTCCGTACGGACGTCCATCAGCGCCCCGCCCCTCTCTCAAAAACAAAAACCACCACAAAGGGACAGGCACCTTTGTGGTGGTTTCCCTTGTGGTGGTTCCAAGTGTATAGCCTTTGCAACCGGCGGTCGCTAGACAAACAGCACGTGCGCGAGCAGGGCACACACGCACACCGCTCCAAATACCAGTGCCACGATCGAGATCACGCGGTCGGCCATGTCCATGTTGGCACGGTTCGTCAAAAACCGATCTTCGGCGGCGTCGGCGCGTGCCTCACGTACCAGCTCGGCAACCACCTCGCGGCCATCAAGCATCTTTGCATCCATGTTTGCCTCCCCGGTCTCAATCTTGTCCATCGAAAACCAACTCCATGCAACTGTCGGCGCCTACGGGCGCTCGTTGGGGGCCAGGCGCTGCATCTTGTTCACGGCTTTGAACTTGGTGAACAGCGGCACGTACTCAAAGCTCACGTTGGAGTTCTCCAGGCCGTACCAACGCGCGGGCGTGCC
>USOG01000107.1 GCA_900556365.1 uncultured Collinsella sp. | reverse complement strand
TGCGATATACCCCTTTGCAGCCCGGACGGGCGGCCGAGGGGTATATTTGCTTGCAAAGGGCTCGCGCGGAGCGGGCCGTTCATCCATAGAGGAGGCACCCTTGAAGGCGGACACTCAAACCATCGACATCCTGTTGTTGGGCAGCGGCGGCCGTGAGCATGCTTTGGCAGCTAAGCTCGCAGCATCACCGCGCGCCGGCAAGCTCTACATTGCGCCGGGTAACGGCGGCACCGCGAGCTGCGGCGAGAACGTGGTTCTCGACGATTGCGATCCTGCGGCCGTGGCGGCGTTTGCCCAGAGCCACGGATGCGGACTCGTGGTGATTGGCCCCGAGGCTCCGCTCGTGGCGGGCGTTGCCGATGCCGTGCGCGCGGCGGGCATTCCCTGCTTTGGCCCGGGCGCCGAGGGCGCTCAGATGGAGGGCTCCAAGCTGTTCTCCAAGCAGCTCATGGAGCGTGCCGGCATTCCGACGGCCGCCTACGGCTCGTTTACCGACGAGGCTTCGGCTCTCGCCTACGTGCGCGAGCAGGGCGCACCGCTGGTCGTGAAGGCTGACGGCCTGGCCGCAGGCAAGGGCGTTATCGTGGCGACTGAGCTTGCGCAGGCCGAGGAGGCCGTGCGTGAGTGTTTTGGCGGCACCTTTGGTGATGCCGGCAATACTGTGGTCATCGAGGAGATGCTGACCGGCCCCGAGTGCTCGCTGCTGGCCTTTACCGACGGCAAGACCGTGCGCCCCATGGCCACCTCGCAGGACCACAAGCGTGCGCTCGAGGGCGACCTTGGCCCCAACACCGGCGGCATGGGCGTTTACAGCCCGGTGCCCATCGTGACCGACGAGGAGCACGCCACCATGGTGGAGGTCATGGAGCAGACCGTGGCCGAGCTTGCTGCCGAGGGCATCGACTACCGCGGCTGCCTGTACGGCGGCTTTATGCTCACCCCCGCCGGCCCCAAGGTGCTGGAGTTCAACGCCCGCTTTGGCGACCCCGAGACGCAGGTCGTGCTGCCGCGCCTCAAGAACGACCTGGTCGAGGTTATGCTCGCCTGCGCCAACTGCGAGCTTGATCAGATTGAGCTCGACTGGCGTGACGAGTGGGCCGTGGCTGTTGTTCTGACGAGCGCGGGCTATCCCGGCAGCTACGAGAAGGGCAAAGTCATCACCGGCATCGCCGACGCCGAGGCCATGGAGAACGTGACCGTGTACCATGCCGGCACCGCCGTGGTGGACGGTCAGCTCGTGACCAACGGCGGCCGAGTGCTTGCCGTGACCGCGCTGGGCGACACGTTCGAGAACGCTCGCAACCTTGCCTACGAGGCCTGCGAGAAGATTGATTTTGAGGGCAAGACCCTGCGTCATGACATCGGCCTGCGCGCGCTGCGTGGCCGCGACGCCTGGGATGCCTAAAGTCCGAGAGGGATGAGACGGATGGACGAGAAGAACGAAGAGCTCGTGGACGCGCAGATCGTCGAAGAGGACAGCCGCATGTATGGGCACGCCGAGGGCGAGCCTGGCGGCGAGGTCGCTGACGAGCCGGCGCTGGTGCTGGGCGACGACGACCCGCACGATGCCGAGCTGCACGAGAAGATTCTTTCGGAGGAGTGTGCCTGGAAGGGCAAGATCCTCGACGTCCACCGTCTTGAGGTTGAACTGCCCAACGGTCGCCGTAGCGCCCGCGATATCGTTCGCCATCCGGGTGCGGCGGCCGTTGTGGCACTGACCGAGAGCGGCAAGATCGTACTGGTGCGTCAGTACCGCACCGCCATCGACCGCGTGACGGTCGAGGTTCCCGCCGGCAAGCTCGACCCAGGCGAGGACCCGCTCGATTGCGCCAAGCGCGAGCTGCATGAGGAGACGGGCTTTAGGGCTGGTCGCATTCGCTTTTTGACGTCGATTGTCACGTCCTGCGGTTTTTGCGACGAGATCATTCACATCTACTTGGCTACCAAGCTCGAGTTTGATGCGCCCAACCCCGATGATGACGAGTTCGTCAACGTGGACCTCGTGCCGCTGCACGAGCTGATCGACGCCGTGCTCGACGGCAAGATCGAAGATGCCAAGACCGTCGTGGGCGCCTTGGCCTGCGATAGCATCGCGCACCGACTAGGCGGGGCCGAACTTTAACGAGCGGGAATGATCCCGCAGGTTTGTGTAAGTCAGCGAAAGTGCTCCATTTGAGACAAGGTGGCCTAAAAGAGGAGGGAAGCGTATGGATATACGCGACCGACGATTGAAGGCCAGATTGTCCAAATGGAGCACTTGCAGCGTCGAGACGAAACGCGGTTTGGTAAAACCGCGTAAGGTGATTATGTTTAAGAGGTTTCTTTCGTATTACAAGCCCCAGATGGGGCTTTTTGTTGCCGATACTGTTTGCGCCCTGGTGCTTGCCGCCATTGACCTGGCGTTTCCTATCATTCTGCGCAATCTGACCGGCGGGCTCTTTACCCAGGGTCAGGCTGCTATTATGCAGGCGCTCGGTATGATCGCGGTTGGCCTGGTACTGATGTATGCCATCCGTTGCGCCTGCCGCTACTTTGTGAGCTATTGGGGCCACGTGATGGGCGCGCGCATGGAGTCCAAGATGCGCGAGGACCTGTTCGATCAATACGAGCGCTTTAGCTTTGCATACTTCGATCGCAACAGCTCGGGTGACATGATGAGCCGCGTGGTCAACGACCTGTTCGATATCTGCGAGGCGGCGCACCATGTGCCCGAGTGGATTATCATCTGCGGCATCGAGATCGTCGGTTCGTTTGTGATTCTCTTTGCTATCGCCCCGGTGCTGGCGCTTGCCATGGCCGTGGTGACGGCGGTGTTTGCGGTCATCATGTTTTGGCAGAACATGCGCATGCGCGAGGTCTTCAGCGACAACCGCAAAAAGATCAGCGGTATTAATGCTCAGCTGCAGGATTCGCTGGCAGGCATGCGCGTGGTCAAGAGTTTTGCGAATGAGGAAGCTGAGCGCTCCAAGTTCCGCGCCTCTAACGACCGCTATCTTTCGTCCAAGGAGAATATGTATCACGCCATGGGCATCTACACTGCGACGTATGGCCTGCTCTCGGGCGTGTTGTACGTGATCGTGGTGCTGCTGGGTGGTTGGCTGGTCGCCCAGGGACAGCTGCAGGCGGTCGATATGGCGACCTTCGCGCTCTATATTTCGCTGTTCTGCACCCCGCTCGAGACGCTTGTGAACTCGGCCGAGACGTATCAGAAGGCCATCGCCGGCTTTAAACGCATGGACGAGGTGCTTTCGACCGCTCCGGATATCCAGGATAAGCCGGATGCCACGGACCTGCAGGTGACGGCTGGCGCGGTTGAATATCGCGACGTGTGCTTTAGCTACGAGGACGTTGAGCTCGGCGGCGGCGAAGAGGCTCGTTCCGTGATCGACCATATGAATCTGTCCATCAAGCCCGGACAGACCATCGCCCTGGTTGGCCCCTCGGGCGGTGGCAAGTCCACAACGTGTTCGCTGCTGCCGCGCTTTTATGACGTGGCTGCCGGATCCATTAGCATCGACGGTCAGGACGTGCGCGATGTAACACAGCAGAGCCTTCGCCGCGCCATTGGCCTGGTGCAGCAGGATGTCTATCTGTTTGACGGTACGATTGGCGAGAACATCGCCTACGGCAAGCCAGGCGCCACGGCAGAAGAGGTCGCCGAGGCCGCCCGCCGCGCCAATATCGATGCCTTCATTGAGTCGCTGCCGCAGGGCTACGACACGGTCGTGGGCGAGCGCGGCAGCCGTCTTTCGGGCGGCCAGAAGCAGCGCGTAGCCATTGCGCGCGTGTTTCTCAAGAATCCCAAGATCCTGATCCTGGACGAGGCGACGAGCGCCTTGGATAACGAGAGCGAGGAGGCGGTGCAGGAGTCGCTCGAGCGCCTGGCGCGCGGTCGCACCACGATCATCATCGCCCACCGTCTCTCGACCATTAAACATGCCGATGAGATTGCGACCGTCGAGCATGGTCGCGTTGTGGAACGTGGTACGCACGAGCAGCTTCTCGCCCGCGGCGGCACCTATGCCCGTTACTATCGAATGCAGTTCGAAGGTGCGCGTGCGCACGAGCTCGACTGATTGATATGACAGGAAGTATATGGCTGAGAAGAACCCTTTGACTCCGGAAGAAGTGACGGAGTTATTCTCCGAGATCGACGCATCCGGCGTTTTGGATCCGACGCTTGCCAAAAAGCGCACCGAGCGCATGCGCGAAAAAGAGGCCGCGGCCAAGCGCGGCGACAAGGCGGCGCTGGCGCAGCTTCGCAGCGAAGATCGCGCGAGCCAGACAAAGCAGATCGACCCGCTGTCCGAGGACGACCCTTCGGGCTCGCAGGTGAGCCATACCATTACGAAGACCGCCATGGCCGTAGTTATCGGCATTCTGGTGTTGATCGTGGGCATGCAGATTGGCTACGGCGTGATGCGCCGCCTGAACACCGCCAACCTGTCCGAGAGCGTTTCGGTGGATACCGTTTCCACGGCACTGAAGGGCGGCCTTGAGTGGGGTAACGGCTTTACGCAGTTCCCGCTCGACTTTAGTGTCGACGAGGCGGACGAGCGCACGGGTACGGTAGAGGTGACGGTGTTGGACACGTCGTCCGCCAACGAGCTTGAGCTGCTGTCCAACGGGCAGATTCAGGCCGCGGCGCTTGCGACCAACGCGTTGCTCAACGATAAGATCGACCGCGTGGTGTATAACGTGCACGCCTATATCGACGAGGACAGCAAGATCCAGCACGACTCTTTCTTTGGCATGTTTCCCGCACAGGGCCATCAGAGCGCCATTCTGACGTTTGTGTGGACCAAGAGCTCGTCAAATGCCACGAGTATCGACTGGAAGATGCGTATCGTGAGCATGGACGACACGATTGCCGAGCGCATCCAAAAGCAGGTGAACTCGGTGTCGTCGCTGATTGAGGACCCGGCGGTGAGCCAGACCAAGATTGACGAGGAAAAGGCCGAGCGCGATTTGGAACATCGCCTGCACGGTCGCGAGATCTTCCGCGGTGGCAAGCCCGACCGCACACCGTCCGATCTGCTGGAGCAGGACAAATAAGACGCCACCATCCCGCGTGAGCCAAGCGCCCGCGCGGGATGATTTTTCTGGGACGGGGATTAAATAAGGCTCTGTTAGACCAGGATTGACATTCCGCCCCGTCATCTTCTTGCGATTGCACAATGGTCGCCCCTTGTCGAAT